>CAVFCO010000157.1:0-3738 GCA_963620955.1 Alistipes senegalensis
CAACAAAAACATCACCTGCCATAATAAAAGTAAATCCAATTTGCCCCATTATAATTGGCAAAGCCAAATGTATTAACTCGTATGCATACTCTTTATAACTTTTTGTCATAACTTTATAACTCGAAATTATCCTTGTTTAAATATCTATCATTCCTAAATGCGGCTTGGTAAGGTTTTGCCTGACGGATTTTTTCCAACCACTTGAAATAATTTGTTTTAAAACTTTCCATATCTTTGTTTATGTATTGCATTGTAACGTATCCGTCAAAAGATTCCATTGCGCGATAAATATCGCATTGAGTAGACATAACTTTATTTCCGACAACACATCTTGTTGCAATCGCATCGCTTGGTGAAACTCTTTCAAACTGATATTTTGAATAATCGTTCATCGCTTCAAGTTGAGATGTCAAACGACGTAAAAATGCCAACGGAGTTCTTGCATTTGTACTATGATAAGCGTGAATAATCAATGTTTCTGACCATTTTGAATAACTTTGACCAGATGGAACGTACTGAACGATTGTTTCAGAACCCATTTTTCTGTGGTAAGCAACTTGCCAATTTCCTGCACCGACTGGAAAATCGAAAGCAAGAGTTTGGTATGCAAAAACAACCCCAATTGTTAAAATAATTGTTGCGATAAGACTATATAATTTTAAATGGAGAGTTTTCATTTGCTAAAATTACCTCAACTTTATCTTTTATTAAACCTTGAAAAACTTTTTTAATCAAGATTTCGCTTTCAAAATGCCCAACATCATAAAGTACAATTTCTGAGTCCACTGCACTATGATATTTCAAATCGCCTGTAACAAAACAATCGCAACCGTTTTCAACAGCCTCTTCATACATATCCATGCCAGAACCCGCACAAAATGCTATTTTTGAAACTTTTTGAACATTTTTATTATTCACAATTCTTGCATTTGGTGAGATTTTTTTGATTTTACTAGACAAATCCTTTAACGAAATTTCTAAATCTACTATTCTTAAAAATTCACCCATAGGATAACCACTTAAACCTAAAGCCTCAACAAAAGTGTCGGTCGTACCGCCCAAAGCCTTATCCATATTTGTATGTGCAGAATAAATATCAATATCAGAAAGATACAAAGGCACAAAAAACATTGGGTGATGAGAAATTATCATATCACAATGATTTTTAACTGCTTGTTGATAAACATCTTCGGTTACAGTAAGAACAATTAAGACCTTTTTAACCTCTGTTTTTTGAGTTTCCACAACCCAACCTGAGCAATCCCATTTTTCTTGGAGTTCAGAGGGTGCAAAATTTTCAATTATATTAACAATTTCATGCTTGTTCATTTTTTAT
This sequence comes from Alistipes senegalensis, assembly GCA_963620955.1. Lineage (GTDB taxonomy): Bacteria > Cyanobacteriota > Vampirovibrionia > Gastranaerophilales > Gastranaerophilaceae > UBA6984. The sequence continues at coordinate 1,337 of CAVFCO010000157.1, forward strand.
AATATTCTCGATTTCTTCAACGGCTCTATCAACAACATCGTTTACAACTGTATATTTAAACTGTTTTGAATTTTCCATTTCAGATTCAACTGTCGCAAGTCTTTTTTGAATGGCCTCTTCACTTTCAGTTCCTCTGCCACGCAAACGACGTTCTAATTCTTCCAACGACGGAGGCAAAATAAAGATTAAAACAGCATTTTCCATTTTATCTTTAACCTGTAAAGCACCTTTTGTATCAATTTCAAGCAACAAATTTTCGTCGTTTTCTAAACATTGTTCAACAAATTTTTTATTTGTACCATAACAATTTCCAGAAAATTCTGCCCACTCTAAGAAATCGCCGTTTTCAACCGCATTCATAAAGTCCTCACGAGTTAAGTAATAATAGTTAACTCCGTGAACTTCACCCTCACGTTTTTGACGTGTTGTGCAAGAAACAGACAACTTAAATTCAGGATTTTTCTCCAAAAACTTTTTAATAATTGTCCCCTTGCCCACACCAGATGAGCCTGAAATTACAAAAAGTTTTTTCATTGAAAATCTCCTATTGGTTTACTGTTTCTTTTTCAGCGTTTTCTTCAACAGTTTCTTCGATTGCTTTTTTCTTTTGATTTGCACTATATAGCATAATGATGATACACATCATAATACCGATAGCCGCAGATGAAATCCAGAAGCAAACTGCACCTCTCCAACCGAACTTGTCTACCATGAAACCTGTTCCTGATGAAGAAAGAACTGCACCAACATAACCGAACATGCCGGCAAAACCTAAAGCAGCAGAGGCTACTTGTTTTGATGTTGCTTCTAAGGCACAAACACCGCCCAACAATAATTGAGGTCCTGCAGTAAATGCACCGATTAATGCAGCAAGTACATAATCAAAGAAATCGATTTTATTAATATGGAATAAGAATAAGCAAACACCTAAACCAATAAAGAAAATAATATTGATAGGAATTCTGCTTCCTGATTTTGAACGGTCAGAGAACCAACCAGCAGCAATCGCACCAACTGAACCAACAACTGCCAAAGAACTTAATTTTGCAGTCGCAATAGCAAGTGTATCGCCTTTATATTCCATTAAATATTTCACAAACCAGTCTTCTGTACCGAAACGAATTACGTATACAAAAGCATAAGCGATTGATAATAACCAAAGAATTTTGTTGCAAATAATGAATTTTCTGAACATTTCAAAGTAAGACATTTTTTGAATTTCAGATTCTTTCTTTTCTTCAATTGGTTCATTCTTGTAAACATCAACATCAGGCAAACCAATTGATTGAGGTTTATCTCTTAATGACCAATAAAGGATTAAAGAAGTTATAGTTACTAAAACGGCTTCAATACCGAATGCCATTTTCCAACCTAATTTTCCGATTAAAATACCAGAAATCATAACAGTTGCAAATACACCTAATTGGTGAGAAGTTGACCAAATAGACCATTTTGTAGCACGTTCAGATTTTGAAAGCCAGTAAGAAAGTGCTTTTGCAATAGGTGGAAAAATCATTGATTGGAACCAACCATTAGCACCCCAGAAGAATGTCAAAATCCATAACAAAATTGCTGCAGATGGCAATCCAAAGAAACTTACATGCCCCGGAGTAATAAAGGTTGAACTAAATACAAAGCATAAGTTTGCAATTGCAGACAAAATCATCGCTGTAGGTAAGAATGTTCTTACATTACTTCTATCAGCAAGAATACCATTACAGAATTTACCTACACCATAAGTAACATATAAAGATGACCCCAAAATACCTAATTGAGTATTTGTGTAGCCCAAATCTTGACCGATAAACGGTAATGCTACTGCAATATTTTTTCTACAGAAGTGAGCAACAATGTATGCTACATAACAAGAGATGAAAATTCTCCAACTCCAGTGTTTATACATTTTGTCTACTTTTTCTTTATCTTGAATTTCCTCTTTAATAGGAGGTTCTTTAAAGAAATTTACTATAAAATTAGCCATTATTATTTCCCTGCCTTAATTATTTGTACGTTTCTGTTTTCTACAACTTCTTTTCTTGCTGCTTTAATTGCTTCTCTTTTGCATTCATCAAGACTCATGCCATTGCAAAGTCTATCAATAAATCCGCAATTCAATTTTACAGCCTTATTCAATGCTCCAACTTCTTCTAATATATCTTTTACATCTTCATAATCATAGTGGAATGATTGTTTTGATTGATATGTAAGAATATCGCCGTTTTGAGCAGTGATAGATTTTCCACCAAGTTCAAAATACAATTTGAATACTGATTTCAAATCTTGAAGTTCAGATTGCATAGTATTTACACTTTGTTGAATACGTAAAAATCTTTCAAATAAATATTCTATATTTTCTAATTGTTTGTTTTCCCAATCATATTTTTGCAAATATAATTTTTTCA
>CAVFCO010000158.1:0-9243 GCA_963620955.1 Alistipes senegalensis
GTCTTGAATATCTCTAACTTTTGCATCTGTTTTTTCTAAAACTTCTTTTGCTGTATCTGATAACATTTCACGAGTTTCTTCACCTGATTTTGGTGCAAGTAAAATACCTGCAACTGCACCTAAAGCAGCACCTACTGTGAAACCTACTAAAAATTTTCCTACTGACATAATAATATTCTCCTTTACTATTTATATTCTAACTGATTTTTATGTAAAAACATTACCCTTTTGGATTGTTTTTATTTTTGAAACATTTTCATTACTGTTGAAAAACCTTTTACCATGCCTTTTGCTAAAGAGCCTGAAACGAATTTCAATTTTGATAATGTTGCAGTGCTAAAGCCGAAAACGTTTTCAACTGTATCTCTCATTTTATCAATACCTTTGTCTGTTGATTTCATAAAATCATTTACTGTGTGTAAAGACTCATTCAATTCACGTAAAGTTGGTCTTAATTCATTTCTAACTACAGTTGTTGTTTCGTCAACATTTTGAGCCAATTTTGACAAATCGATAATCAATTTGATTAAAAATCCGCCAACTACAACCAGCATAATGCCTGTTGCAACTGCTAAAAATGTTAAGCCGTTATTCAATAAAATTTGAGATGTTTCCATTGTTCGTAATTCCTTTTCCTCTTATTAATTAAAATCGTAATCTATATCTGATTCTTCAAGTTTTTTTGCTTTTTCTAATTTATCTGATTTCAAAGCATTTGATAAACTTTTAATTTTCTTTTCAATTTTATATTTAACTAAATCAATAGCATCTAGTGCTTGTTTTTTAGCAGATTTAACGTTTGGTGCTTGAGTTTCAATTAAATTTTTGATTGTTAATTCAACGTCTTTGCAAGAATCTTCACCTTTTTTTGGTGCTAATAGAATACCTGCAACAACTCCACCGACAACACCGGCTAAAATGCCTATACCGAAACTAAAATCATCTTTTCTACACATTTTTGAACCTCTACTTTCTCATTTTGAACTCATTGTAACATATAACTTTTTATCACACAAGGTTATACGACACAATCCGCCCTAAAGGTATCATACATAACTAATAATAATTCTGCAAACAATATTTTTTTCTTGAATTTTGTTTTCTTAAAGAAAAATAACATTATGCCTACCAAAGCACCTTTTATGATGTTTCGGTAAAAATTACGTCTACGACGTAAAAATTCACGTTTTTGATGTTTTATTTGACATTTAAAAGTGCTTGCAACGTCATAAATCGCTCTAAGTTTAAATTTTAGGGTATGACGATTAACTTTGAATTTTTCAGATAATTCTCTAACTTTTTTATCCAAGTGCATAATATATGCACATAAAACAGTTACAGCAAACACTTCAAGTATAAAAAATATTACAAATATATAAATCATTTCTTAATTTCTTCTTTTGTATTATGATTTTATTATACAAGAAAATAAAAAAAAGAGAATACTCAGAAAGAATTATTTTGTGGGAAGAATAAGATTTTATTTATCAATCATGTTGGCAAGGTTAGTTGCCCTAGCAATAAAAATGATAGGTCGTACAAGTGGTACGTCGTTTGTCGGATTATTGACACTAAAACTTAATCCTGATTTCTTGCACTTTTGTTCAAAATACATAAAAGGTGAAAAAATCAGCATCACAGGTACAAACGGAAAAACTACTACTGCAGGGCTTGTTGCACACATTTTAGAAACAAATAATAAAAAAATTATCCATAACGCACAAGGTGCAAATATGCTAACAGGCATTGCGAATATTTTTGCAACAACAATCGTACCGTCAAAACGATATGACAATTGCGTTTTAGAATCAGATGAAGCATACCTTTCAAAACTATATGACTTTATGAAATTGGATTATTTGATTGTTACAAACTTATTCCGTGATCAACTTGATAGATACGGTGAACTTGATACAACTGCGAAAAAAATTCAATCTGCAATCGACAAAAACAAAGATTTGACATTGCTTCTAAACGCCGATGATCCTCTTGTTGCAAATCTTGGAAAAGAAAATAAATGTTTATACTATGGTTTTGAAAATATTGAATTTGCTCAAGAGCGAACAATTTCACACGCACCGGCAGAAATGTTTAATTGTATTTGCGGAAACGCTTTAGAATACTCAAAACGTTTTTATGCTCAACAAGGTCATTATTATTGCAGTTGCGGATATCATAGACCTGAATGTGATTTTGTTGGCAACGCAAAAATCTTCGCTGATTACATTGAAATCTCAGTAACACACAACAACCAAACAACAAATTATACAGTTGATACAATCGGTTTATACAATGCTTACAACGTTTTAGGTGCGGTTTCAATGGCATTGCAACTTGGCTACACACAAGAAGAAATTCAAAATGCCTTAAAAAGTTACAAAGCGATGTTTGGACGTGCAGAAAAAACTGAAATTAACGGACACAAAACAATTATTCAGTTAATCAAAAACCCTGCAGGTGCAAGCGAAGTGTTGAAAACAGTTGATTTATCATCTAATATATTAATAGCAATCAATGATAATTTTGCTGACGGCAGAGATATTTCTTGGCTTTGGGACGCAGAATTTGAACTCCTCAAAGATACTCAAAAAACAATCATAACCTCTGGAATCAGAGCAAACGATATGGCATTAAGATTGAAATATGCTGGAGTTCCAACCGACAAAATCAAAGTCGTTCCAGATTTATTCAAAGCAATAAAAGAGGTTTCATCTTCAGAAGATAAAACCGAAAAAATAACTATAATGCCGTCATACACAGCACTTTTACAAATAAAAAACAGGTGAAAAAATGTTACTTGATATAAATATTAATTACTTAGCCAATTTAAGAAATTCTATCGGTGGTGGAGAACCTGATATTTTAAAATTCGCAAGATACTGTGAACATTCAGGTGCTGACGGAATTGTTATGCATATTTCTGACGGCAATTCTGGAATTTCTAATTACGATGTAAAAAATATTAGAAAACATTTAAAAACTAGATTTATTTTAAAAATGCCAATGACAGAAAGTGCAAAACAACTTGCCCTAGATTGCAAGCCTGATATCGTTTGCATTGTTCCAGAAACAAATGAACCATCTCCGTCAAAGGGATTTAACGTTATGAAAAATCAAGCAGAAGTAAGCGATTTCATAACAGAGTTGATGTACAACGGAAGTCTTACAAGTGTTTTCATTGAACCAGATTTTGACCAAGTAAATTCTGCATATAAAGCAGGAATGCACTATGTAGAAATCAATACGAAAAAATTTGTTGAAGCATTTAAGTTTGGCGAATTTGAAAAAGAATTTACTGAAATCAAAGAAGCCTCAATTCTTGCAAATACTTTAGGATTAAGAGTTTCACTTTGCAAAGGCATTGATTATCAAAACGTATCAAAATTGACTGAAATTCACGGTGTTAGCGAAATGACTATCGGACACAGTATTACTGCAAAAGCGATTTATAACGGATTAGACAACTCTATTAAAGAAATGAAAGAATTAATAAATGAAAAGTAAAGAAGAAATAATTGAAGAAATGCAACTTGTTGTAGAACAAATGAGATTAGATGATTTGGAAGAACGTCCGGAACTTGAAGAAGAATTTTTTGACTGTTCTTGTTGTGGACAAACAAAATCTTATGCAGGTTCAATCCAATACGGCGAATATCGTCTTTGCAACGACTGTGTTTTACTTGCAGAAACAGGATTTGCTCTAAACAAAATAAAAGACGTTACAGAACTAATCGACGCAATGGAAGACAAACGTCTAGAAGAACTTTGCAACTACATTAAACAAGACGAAAAATCACAAAATAACTAAGATTTTAGTTTTTTGCTTGAATTAATTTCCTAATTCTTCGATTTGAGTTGATAAATTCATATCAATATATTTTAAAAAGTTTGTCAAAATCCCCAAAGGGAAGTAGTAGTTGTTATCTGCAGGAACAATTTTTAGAATTGCAGATTTGTTATCAACTCTATTTACCGATGCTAAAAATTGTCTGTTTGCAGCATTAAACAAAATATAGCCTGTTTTTGATTGGATTTCAACAATCGTAAATTTGTTTGCATTAACACTTGCAAGTGCTAAAAAATATAACTTATCAACCGGTATATTGTATTTTTTTGTACATTGCTCAAAAGAAACAACCTGAGGAACAGTCGGAGAAACCTTTTCAGGGTTTGTTGTTTGATTTTCAACTTTTATTGTTTGAGTAACAACAGGTTTTGTCGGAGATGCAGGCAATACAACGTAGTTAGGGTCAGCCTTTACACTCAACCCGAATAATAAAACTAGTGATACGCATAAATATTTTAAGATTCTTTCCATGATGCACCCCAATTTACGTCAACAATCAACGGAACTTTCATTTCAGCAACATTTTGCATTTCGTAAGTTACCATTTCTTTGACTTGTTCCAATTCATCTTTTTCAACCTCAAAAACAAGTTCGTCGTGTACTTGTAGAACCATTTTTGATTTCAAATTCATTTCTTTCATTTTTTTGTATACGTTCAACATTGCCATTTTAATCAAATCTGCAGCAGTACCTTGCATTGGGTGATTGATTGCCGCACGTTGAGCAAACTCTTTAATCATATGATTTGGACTTGCTAATTCGCTTGCCAAATAACGTTTTCGTCCAAAAATTGTTTCAACATAACCATAAGTTAAAGCAAACAAAACGGTATCGTCCATATATCTTTTAACTTTTGGATAAGTCGCAAAATATTTAGAAATAAACATTTCAGCCTCTTGAGGTGAAATATCTAGTGCTTTTGCAAGTCCGTAACGAGTTTGACCGTATACAATACCAAAGTTTACAGCCTTTGCCTTATAACGCATTTCCTTTGTAACTTCTTCAACTGGAACATCGAAAACTTTTGACGCAGTTAAACTATGAACATCAATTCCAGATTTGAAAGCCTCAATCAAATTTTCATCGCCTGAAATGTGTGCTAACAAACGTAATTCAATTTGAGAGTAGTCTGAAGATAATATATAATTACCCTCTTGCTCTGGAACAAATGCTTTTCTTAACTTATTGCCCTCTTCAGTTCTAATCGGAATATTTTGTAAATTAGGATTTGAAGACGACAAACGTCCTGTTACTGTTGAAGTTTGGTTATAAGTTGTATGAATTCTTAAGTCTTTCAAACTTACCAACAATGGCAAAGCATCTGTGTATGTAGATTTTAGTTTTGCATATTTTCTGTAATCAATTAAATATTTGCAAATTTCATGGTCTTTTGCAAGTTCTTCCAAAACCTCTACACTTGTTGACGGTTTTGATTTTCCACGTTTTTTCTTCAACTGAATATTTAATTTGTCATATAAAACTTCGCCAACTTGTTTTGGAGAATTAATATTAAACTCACAACCGGCAATAGCAAAGATTTTGCCCTCCAACTCTGACATTTTTTCGTTCATATGTTCAGATAATTCACTCATATAATCAACATCAAGAGCAACTCCGTCAAATTCCATTTGAGCCAAAACCCCTGATAATGGTAATTCTAACTCGTCATGAAGTTTTAATTCAGGAACAGATAATTCGTTTTCCCAATAATCCTTCAACAAATATATTGAAAATGCATTATCTTGAGCATAATCTGACAAATCGGTTTGAGATAATTCTGCCAATTTCGATTTTTTATTTTTTAGTGGCAACTCAACAGAAATGTGGTTTGCAAAATCCAAGGCTTGCGAAGATAATTCGTGGCTTCGATTTGGATTTTTAATATAACTTGCTAATAAAACATCAAAAACTATATTTTTTAGTTCAATTTCGCAATTTTTTAAGATATTTATACAATTTTTTGAATTATAAGTGTATTTTTTTATGTTTTCATTTTCAAAAACTGATTTTAATGCGATAAAATTGTCGTCTTTGTTTTGAACATAATATGTTTTTATTCCGTTTTCATCAAAAGCAAACGCAACACCCAAAGTGTTTATATCAGAGGCATTGTTGATATCAGCGACAAAATCTATCGCAATTTTTTCTTGTTTTTCTAAATCAGAAACGAGTTGTTGCAATTCTTCTGGAGTTGAAACAACTTTTTTATCGTAAGTTTTTGTTTCAAGAGTTTCTTTTATTGCAGTTGAAAACAACCCTAATTGCATTTGCGTGTTTTGAGGTGCTTCTTTAAATTTAACAATATCTTCAGAAACATCTTCTTTTTTAGTTTCAGGGGTTTCGCAATTTTTGTCAAAAGAGCATAAAATATCATCAATATTTTTTACAAATGTGTAGAACTGCATTTTTTTCAAGTATTCAATTACATTTGAAATTTCAGGAAGTTCAACTTTTGTATCGTCGAAATCGAAATCAATATCAACAGTTTTTACAATTGTTGCAAGGTATTTGCTCAATTTAGCATCTTCAATACCCTCTTTTAACCTATTTCTAATAGCATTTTCAGGAATATTATCCACATCTGCAAGAATATCCTCTAATGAAGAATATCTAGTCAAAAGTTTTTGAGCAGACTTTTCACCAATACCCTTAACCCCTGGGATATTGTCCGAAGTATCGCCACGAAGTCCTTTATAATCAGTAACTTGGCTTGGCCAAATACCTAATTTTTCGTGAACTTTATACCAATCATATTCAATCAACTCACCTTTAGACGGAATTAAAACCTTAATCAAACCATCTCTATCAACAAGTTGGAAAGAATCTTGGTCGCCTGTCAAAATATATGTGCGGTGTCCTAGTTTAGAGGCTTTTGTAACAATAGTTCCGATTACATCGTCCGCCTCAAAACCCTCTTTTGTGTAGATTGGAATATTAAACGCATTCAAGCCCTCAACAATCAGTCCCAATTGACTTCTCAAAGAATCAGGCATTGCCTCACGATTTGCCTTATATTCCTGATATTTTTCAACACGGAAAGTTTGTCTGCCAACATCGAAAGTTACAGCGATTGAATCAGGTTTTATTTTTTTGTTTTTCAACAAATCAAAAATAGATTTAAAAAATCCATACACAGCCCAAGTTTGAAGCCCATCAGAGGTTTTCATTCCTGTTCGTTCTAAAGCATAATATTGACGAAAAGCCAATGCGTGTCCGTCTATTAAAATTAAAGTCTTTTGATTTGTCATAATAAAAGAATATACCAAACATTTTATCTAATCAACCACAAAAAAGCCGTGCATTACACGGCTTTTTGATTATTCTTTCTTTTGTCATACCGCATAAGTGAAACGCATTGCGGTATCTTTTAATTATATTTTTAAGATTCCGTAACAAGTACGGAATGACTTATTGATAAAAAAACAAACTTATGCAATTTCTTCTTTTGCTTTTTTATCTTTTTTGCTTGGAAGTTGAATTAACTCTGCTTTGTTACGGTTTTCAACCATTTCTTTTGTTATAGTGAATGTTTTGATATTTTCTTTTGTTGGAACATCATACATAACATCAAGCATAAGTTCTTCAACAATAGAACGCAACGCTCTTGCACCAGTTTTACGTTTGATTGCTTCTTTTGCAATTTCTTCGATTGCATCTGGTTCAAATTCTAAATCTACGCCGTCCATTTTAAGTAAGCATTGATATTGTTTAATGATAGCATTTTTAGGTTCTGTCAAAATCATTTTCAATGTTTTTTCATCAAGCATATCAAGTACTGCATAAACAGGAATACGTCCGATAAATTCAGGGATTAAACCGAATTTCAACAAGTCTTCCGGTTGAAGTTTTTTCAACATTTTTGATTGTTCTTGTTCTTTTTCTGCTTTTGTTAACGCAGGTTTTGAACCAAAGCCTAATGAAGTACCGTCATCAGCACGTCTTTCGATAATCTTATCCAAGCCAACAAAAGCACCTCCAACGATAAACAAGATGTTGCTTGTGTCAATTTGAATAAATTCCTGATGAGGGTGTTTTCTTCCGCCTTGAGGTGGAACATTTGCAACTGTACCTTCAATCATTTTCAATAATGCTTGTTGAACACCTTCACCTGAAACATCACGAGTAATTGAAGTATTTTCAGATTTTCTTGCAATTTTATCAATTTCATCGATATAAATAATACCAGTTTCAGCCTTTTGTGCGTCAAATTCAGCATTTTGGTACAATCTTAACAAAATATTTTCAACGTCATCACCAACATAACCTGCTTCAGTCAATGTTGTAGCATCTGCAACTGCAAATGGAACGTCCAATAATTTTGCCAAAGTTTGAGCCAATAAAGTTTTACCACTACCTGTAGGACCTACAAGCAAAATGTTTGACTTTTGGATTTCTACAGAATCTTTATCTTTGCCGTCTTTGTTGTGGCGAAGACGTTTGTAATGGTTATATACGGCAACAGAAAGCACTTTTTTTGCATCGTCTTGACCAACAATGTGTTCATCAAGATATGCTTTGATTTCATGTGGCTTTGGAATTGCTTTTTCTTTTGTTGTTGAGCCTTGTTCTCCAGATGCTTTATCTTTTTCTTTGTTTTCGAAAAATTCTTCATCTAAGATTTCATTACAAAGTTCAACACATTCATCACAAATGTATACGTCAGGACCAGCAATTAATTTTTTTACTTGGTCTTGAGTTTTTCCGCAAAACGAACATTGTAATCTGCTATCATCGTGCTTTGCCATTATTTTCTCCTATTATACAGCATCTCTAGATACGACTTTATCAATCATACCGTATTCTAATGCTTCTGCAGGTGTCATGATGTAATCACGGTCTGTATCTTTTTCAATTTTCTTGATTGATTGACCTGTATTTGATGCCAAAATTTCATTTAATGATTTTTTAATTCTGATAATTTCAGCGGCTTGAATTTCGATATCTGTTGCTTGACCTTGAGCACCACCTAAAGGTTGGTGGATTAAAACTCTTGAGTGAGGTAAAGCCATACGTTTACCTTTTGTACCTGATGATAACAAGAATGCACCCATAGATGCTGCCTGACCTAAGCAGATTGTAGAAACGTCTGCTCTAATGTGTTGCATTGTATCATAGATAGCAAAACCTGCTGTAACAGAACCTCCAGGGCTGTTGATGTATAACATAATATCTTTTTCAGGGTTTTCACTGTCTAATAACAATAATTGTGCTACAACTAAATTTGCAACCATATCGTCAATTTGTGTGCCTAAAAAGATAATTCTTTCTCTTAACAATCTTGAAAAGATGTCGAATGAACGTTCACCTCTGCTTGATTGTTCAATTACTACAGGTACGAAACTCATTTTTTAATTTCCTTTCTTTATATAAAATATTATAATTTATTTTTTATTTTT
>CAVFCO010000159.1:0-4081 GCA_963620955.1 Alistipes senegalensis
CTGTATATTTTTCGTCATGCCGTATTTATTACGGCATCTTTTACCCATGCCTTTAGATACCGCAATGCGTTCTCTAACGTTCACTTATGCGGTATGACGTTTAACTCGTCCAATCTACCCCAAAAAACGTCCCCAGCACCTTGTTGCGTGGTCTTAAAGATTCCGCAACAAGTGCGGAATGACGAGCGGTATGACAAATTGCAACAAAAAATCTAGATTAAACCATAATCTAGATTTCTTGTTTTGGATATGAATTTTATTTTAATATACTTTACTATGCTGCTTGTTGGACTTGAATTGGTCTTGTTGTATATCTTGCGGTTCTTGCATTCAATCTTGAACATGCCGAATTCAATCTTTGATTTAGGACAAACATATTACGACTCATCGCTGCGTAATCATTCATTGCCGACATCATTTTCTCCGGATGAATCATTGAGGCTGAATTATCATGATTATCTACTTGTTCTTTTGCATATTTTTTTACTAACAATTGATCAATGTAATCTCTAGCACCGATAGCCATAATTTATTTTCCTCTTTTTTATCTTATACGTGTAACTTAAGAATCTTAAAGAATTTTTGTAATACAAAGTTAACAACATATACAAAACAGTTATTCTATAACTCTTTTATATCGTTATTTCTTTTTTTGTCTGTATTGATAATCTCTAATATCCTTACATTTATATAAAGGTTTTCTTTCTCAAAAAATTGACTTTTTTATTAAATGTAAGTTAACATTTCTTAATAAACTCTCGGAATATATGTTAGAAAAAGGGCAGTTCGGCTTTCAACCGAACCGCCCTTTTTAATTATTTCTTTTAATATTAGTTTTCTGAGGCTAATTTTTCTCTGATTTCTTCTTCAATTTTAGCCATTACTTCTGGGTTTTGAGCCAAGTATTCTTTTGCTTTTTCTCTACCTTGTCCAAGTTTTTCATCATTATAACTAAACCAAGAGCCAGATTTTGCAACGATATTCATTTTAACACCAACGTCAATAATGTTTCCTAATTTGCAAATACCTTTACCAAAAATAATATCAAATTCGGCAGTTCTGAATGGTGGAGCAACTTTGTTTTTCAAAACTTTTACTCTAACGTGGTTACCAATTTCACCAGTTTCGCCTTTTAAAGATTCTGTTCTTCTGATTTCCATTCTTACTGAAGAATAGTATTTTAAGGCATTACCACCGGTTGTTGTTTCAGGATTACCGAACATAACACCGATTTTCATACGTAATTGGTTGATAAAAATAACAGTTGTATTTGTTTTTCCGATAATACCAGTTAATTTTCTAAGTGCTTTACTCATCAAACGTGCTTGTAGACCCATTTGTTGGTCTTCCATAGAGCCATCGATTTCTGCTTTTGGAACTAATGCTGCAACTGAGTCAACAACGATGATATCAACTGCACCTGAACGAACCAATTCTTCTGTAATATCAAGTGCTTGTTCACCTGTGTCAGGTTGTGAAATCAATAAATCTTCGATTTTTACACCAATATTTTTTGCATATTCAGGGTCAAGAGCATGTTCTGCATCAACGAATGCAGCAATTCCGCCTTTTTTTTGACATTCAGCAACAATATGTTGTGCAAGAGTTGTTTTACCAGAACTTTCTGGACCATATATTTCAATAATTCTTCCTTTTGGAATACCACCAATTCCTAGTGCTATATCTAAATCTAAAGAGCCTGTTGGAATTGCATCAACACTAACTGACGGTTTGTCGCCAAGTTTCATGATTGAACCTTTACCAAAATCTTTTTCAATTTTTTCAATAGCAAGTTTTAGGGCTTTTTCACGATCTGAAGAATTTGTAACTTCTTCTACTTTTTCTTTTTCTTTTTCTTTTACTGCCATTATTCAAATCCTTATATTGTATAATCTTTTACTTCATATTTTTTGTAAAAACCGAAGCCAACTTTTTCAAATTTTTCAAGTTCCATTTTCATGTGAACATTTTCACGGTTTAATTCAAGAATCTTATGTTTAAGTTTTTCGTTTTCTGTTCTAATTTTAATCAATTCATCTGCCATTTTCTCAACATTTTCCATTTTGGCATCTAATTTTTTATCAATATTATCAATAATATTATTAGAAATTTTTTCTTCCATTTGAGAGAATGACGACATAATTCTTTCTGCAATTTGGTTTGAAGATGCAGAAACAATCGAATGTTTCATTTGTTTTGCTTGTTGAAGACGTTTTACATCATCGTATGAAAAATAAGTCAAACCACGTCTATTACGTTTTGGAACGATTGATGCACGTCTGCAAAGGCTAATAATTTCGTCGTTATTAGCATCTAAAATTTCTCTAACTTCACTTGGAGTGAGTGTAATATCACTTAAATTTTGAGTTACCATATCCCCTACCCTTAATAATATTGTATTTTAAATTATTTAAAAAAACAAATTTTTCACATGTTTTTTTAATAAATATTAAGAATATAGAGAAGAAAATTTTATCTATTTGTCTAATTTGAATTTATTTTTTATTTTTTAAACTTGTAAAAAAGGAGAAAAAATGATTAATTTATTTATTTTAAAAAATTGTCCATATTGTAGAAAAGTCGTTGATTTTTTGGAGATAAACAACATAGAGCATAAACTTTTAGATATAGACGAAAAACAAAATTATGATGAGATGATGAAATTGGGTGGCAAACGTCAAGTTCCATTTTTGTTTGATAGCGAAAACAACGTTGTTATGTACGAATCTGACGATATTATTGAATATTTAAAGACATTATAACAATATCCTCTGTTTAAATGATGATATATTGTGTCATTCCTATAAAATGGTAGTGTAGTAATATGATTTTATTATAAATCAAGCCGTACTGGACGAGGGAATGACAGAGAATTTTGACAATTCTTATAGCAATATCAAAAGAATTTCTGACAAAGAATTAGAGGAACTTTGGAAAAAATACTTCGAAGACCGAACAAATAAAAAAGTCAGAGATACATTGATTGTGCAATACATTTATCTTACACGTTACGTAGTTGGACGTGTAAAAGTGTCATTGCCACCAACTTTTTCTGTTGAAGATATTTCAAGTTACGGTGTAGAAGGTTTAATTGACGCTATAGAAAAGTATACTCCTGATAAAGGTGCTAGATTTGAAACATACGCACTTATGAGAATTAGGGGTAATATTATCGATAAAATACGTTCACAAGATTTCTTGCCAAGAAGTGCAAGAAAGAAAATTAAAGATGTAAAACAAGCACAAGAACAATTACGTCAAAAATTAGGAAGACCTGCAACAACATTGGAAGTTGCTGATTTCTTGAATATGGAACCACAAAAAGTTGACCAAATTCTTTCAGAAGACACAACTGTTGGTTCAATTTATGATAAACGTGGCACATCAGACGACAGCGTTGAAATCATTGATACAATTCAAGATGAAAACAGAATGACTCCGGCAGAAGCAATGGAGCAAAAAGACGTAAAAGCAGAGTTAGAAAATGCTTTGAAACGTTTACCAGAACGTGAAAGAATGATTATGGTTCTTTACTATCACGAAAATATGACATTAAAAGAAATTGGTGAAACAATCGAAGTTTCAGAATCACGTATTTGTCAATTACACGCACAAGCGATTATGAAATTGAAAAATATCTTGTCAGAAAACCGTGTTGAACGCTTGCAAAGAACTATTGTTTAATAATTAATATTTTATTTTTTTGATAAAATAAAAACATGGATAACAAAAAATCATTAACATTCATAGATTTTTGTTCTGGAATTGGGGCTGGACGCTTAGGGCTAGAAACATTAGGTTTAAAATGTTTGGCTCATAGCGAAATAAACTCTGATTCTGAATATACTTATGAAAAATTTTTTAATGATAAAAATAATTTAGGAGATTTAACAAAAATAAATTCTTCAAATATACCTAATTGCGATATTTTAATCGCAGGTTTCCCTTGTCAAACTTTTTCTATTGTTGGTAAAAGAACTGGATTTGAAGATGAACGAGGACAAATTATATATTATTTATCTCAGATACTAAAAGAAAAAAATATTCCATATTTCATTTTTGAAAATGTAAAAGGTTTAGT
>CAVFCO010000160.1:0-3761 GCA_963620955.1 Alistipes senegalensis
AGTTAGCAAATACTTTTGCTGTTGAGAATAAGTTTTTCAAAGAATATTCTCTGATAACACCTGATTGAGCCAACAATGCGTTTGCTGCTTTATCTGCACCAGCCAATGAACCTGTGTGAGATGATGCTGCAGAAGCACCTGCTGCTGAACGACCTGCTTTTAATGCAAGGATAGGTTTTTTCTTAGAAATTCTTGTTGCTAATTTTCTGAAGTTAGCAGGGTTTTGGATTGATTCCATGTATAACAAGATTTGTTCAACGTCTTTTTCATTTTCCCAGTATTCTAATGCTGTTTCAGCATTTACGTCTGCTTGGTTACCGATTGAAATGAATTGAGCAAAACCTAAGTTCAAGTCTTTTAAGATGTTTAAGATACCGCCACCTAAAGCACCTGATTGTGAAACGAAACCGATGTTACCACGTTCTGGAAGTGATTCAGCGAAGCAACCGTCCATTCTGATTTCAGGGTCTGTGTTTACAACACCTAAGCAGTTAGGACCTACACATCTCATACCATATTCGTTTAATTTTTCTGTTAATTGTTTTTCAAGTTCAGCACCTTCTTTACCAGTTTCTTTGAAACCAGCAGTGATGATACATAAGCCTTTGATACCTTTTTCGTTACATTGGTCTATTGTTGACAAAACGAATTTTGAGTTAACAACGATGATTGCTAAATCGATATCTTCTGGAACTTCATTAACTGTTGTATATGCTTGTAAACCTTCGATTACGCCACCTTTTGGGTTAATCGGATAGATTTTACCTGAAAATTTGTATTCTTGTAATCTTTTCATGATATCAGAACCAATTGTGTGTTCTTTTGTAGAAGCACCAACAACTGCAATTGATTTTGGACGCATGATTTTGTCTAATTGTTCTTTTAGCATTTGTTTTTCCTTTCCTTTCGCTACTAAAATATATTAATATCCATTATTTAACCATTTTCTTACTTTGAAATTTGCACCGATTTCATCTGCAATTTTCTTGCACGCTGGAATATCTAGTTTGTAATCAGGATATTCGTCAACGACAGTAAGTGTTGTTTTAATACAATTTTCAACGCTTTTTTTAGCAAAGTCAATCATATCTGCATAAGCATTTTTGAATTTTGGTTTAGAAATTTCATCATATTGCTCTTTTGTTGGGGCATTTAAACTAATTGACATTTCATCAACTAAGTCAGAAATTTCTGGCAAAATATCTCTTTTGTTTACAATATTTCCAATTCCGTTAGTGTTAACACGAACTTTGATGTTTTTTTCTTTTAAATATGAAGCAACCCCTTTTAAAACATCTAGTTTCATAAGAGGTTCACCATAACCGCAAAAAACAACTTCTTCTGGAGTATTGTAGTTTTTAAATTGTGCAATAACATCTTTTGCACTGAAATCTTCGTTTTCCAACCACATATTTTTGCCTTTGATTTCATCAACTGTGTTTCTAATGCAGAATACACAACTGTTTGAACACTTATTTGTCAAATTTACATAAAGAGTCTTGACATCGTCGGCATTATCTTCAATTGAATAAACGTAAGTATCCATACAATTATTATCCATGTTGAATTTCCAAAGTAAAGCATAAATTACGAAAAATAAAAGGCGAAGCCTTTTTGTTGGCTTCACCTTTTTAGTATTAAAATACGTCCGTTTTAATTGGATTTTTGAATTTTGTAATATTGCTTTGGAACAATAATTTGATATCCCCAACAGGGCCGTTTCTTTGTTTTGCAATAATAATATCAGATTTACCTTTTGATTCTGCAGGTCTTGCTTCGCTCTCTTCATCTTCGCCACCTTTGTCTTTGTTGTAGTAATCTTCACGGTGGATAAACATTACGATATCGGCGTCTTGTTCGATTGCACCTGAATCACGCAAGTCTGAAAGCATTGGACGTTTGTCGCCACGGTCTTCAACCTTACGAGAAAGTTGTGAAAGTGCAATGATTGGAACATTCAATTCTCTTGCAAGAATTTTTAAACCCCTTGAAATTGCAGAAATTTCTTGGTTTCTGTCGTTGTTTGAAGATGATGCAATCAACTGTAAGTAGTCGATTACAACAAGTCCTAAATCTGTAACTTCCATTGCAAGACGACGGCATTTTGCACGAATGTCTGTTAGTGTACAACCTGCGGTATCATCAATATAGATTGGTGCTTCAGCAAATTCATTCATTACGTTTGCTAATTTTTCCCAGTCTTTGCTTTGCATATTACCGCTTCTAAGTCTTTGAGAATCAATTTCAGCCTCAGAACACATCATACGTTGAACAAGTTGTTCTCTTGACATTTCAAGAGAGAACATTGCAACTGGAACTTTTGATTTCATTGCAACATTTGCGATGATATTCAATGCGAATGCTGTTTTACCCATTGACGGACGTGCTGCAAGAATGATTAAGTCAGATTTTTGCAAACCGTTTGTCATTGCATCTAAATCGTAGAAGTGAGTTTGAACACCTGTACATTCATCTCTGTGTTGATACCTGAATTCAATTTTGTTATATACGTTTAAAACGTCATCTCTGACTGGAATAAAGTCTTTTGTGGATTTTTGAGAAGAAATATCAAAAATCAATTTTTCTGCATTTTCTAAGGAGTTATCAACATTTTCCATATCGTAACCTGAGGCAACGATTTCAGAGCCGGCATTGATTAAAGCACGTTTGATTGCTTTTTCTTGAATGATTTTTGCATAATAACCAACGTTTGCAGTTGTAACTGTTTTGAATGCTAAATCGTTGATAAACGCACGTCCACCAATCATTTCAAGTTTTGATGAATAACTTAAAACGTCAGAAACTGAAACGATATCAATCATTTGGTTTTGGTTGAAAAGTTGAAGCATAGCCTCAAAAACGTATCTGTGTGCAGGTTTGTAAAAACTTTCTGGCTTCAAAAGTTCAACAACTTTTGTCATAACAGAAGCAGGGTTTACAAGAATAGCACCTAACACGGCTTCTTCTGCCGGAATATCTTGTGGCATTAAAGATGCGTTTATGTCAGTTTGCTTTTTTTGTGTTTTAGGTGGCATGCTTAAAATTTCTCCTTTATATAAAAAGAGTATCATGTAATGCGAAAATTTTAAACGAAAAATAAATAAATATGAAAAATAATAAAAAATGTAAAAAAACTATTGCAAAAAATTTTTTGTCATGTATAATGGACTTACGCAGAATAATATGCGGGGGTAATTCAGTGGTAGAATGCCTCCTTGCCAAGGAGGATGTCGCGAGTTCGAGCCTCGTCTCCCGCTCCATTAAAAAGACTCACGTTAGGTGAGTCTTTTTTTTATCGGAGAAGACTCGGCAACCTTTGTCGAAATTTTTATATTTTTAAATTCTATTACTATTGTTCAGTCTTGTTTATCGCTGTTGTCAAGTCCGTAAAAATACGGACGTAAAATTACGTAAGTAAAAATACGGTCTTTTTTGCTACAAAAATTTGTAATAATAAAAAGATGAAAAAGGAGGTAAAAATGAACCAAGAGTATAAAAAAGAAGTTAATCAATATTTGCACTAATTTTTAATAAAAAAGTTAAAAAATATGCAAAAGTAACAAAAGACAAAATTGTGCAAATGTAACTAATTGCAAAAAATATTTTTGTTTTAGGCGAATATTCAATTTGTCTATTTTGCTTATTTTTCGTTATTAAATATTCAATCAATATGCAAAATAAGATTATAACTAACACAAAGATACAAACCGCATAATAAATTAAAGAATATGTGAAAGGGTCTAAAGAACATAATGTTCCGT
>CAVFCO010000160.1:3771-4317 GCA_963620955.1 Alistipes senegalensis
TTATAGAAATTTTTATATAAAGTTATTAATAGGAATTATCAATGATACTGTTAGTAACATAAAATTTATCATTTGGTTTATCAACTCTAACTTGACAAGTAAAATTTTGTTGAACTTTACCTCCATAAGAACTGTCACCAGTTAATGTACCATAAATATATACGTCATTTACACCTTCTGATATTTCATTAACAACAATTTCATAAGGTAATGACAATTCATTATTTGCATTTTTATCAAGAAAGTTATTTATTCTATATCTAAATTTTAAAGAATTGGGATTTGCAGACTTTGCTTTCAAATAATTTTGACATGCTAATTGTCCAGCAACCATTAAATCCATATAATAATTTTTATCTTTTGTTTCAACTTTTGTCGAGTTGATATTTACTTGTTCTATTGAGTTATTACTTAGACCGTGATTAGTTTCATTGATTAGTATTGTTAAAACTATAATTAACAAGCCTGCAATAAGTGTAGAAACAATAATTTTCATAGCATAAATACCTTTCTTTTTTATAGAACCTTTATCTATTTTAGATTTTT
>CAVFCO010000161.1:0-3074 GCA_963620955.1 Alistipes senegalensis
ACACCTAAACAAGTTTTTCAACTTTATAGTGTTGCGATTGCTTCTTGAATGCAGGACTTAGCATTTGTAAACAAATGTAACAAAACATGCTAAAACCCTTAAGTATTCATGGTTTTGTACCGATAAGCATCATGTGTATCAAACAAAATAAGGTAGGTTTCTATGGTTTCAGGAATTAATGTTAACAATTATACAGCAGCACAATTATTAGAATTACAAAAAGCAGGAATGCAAATTAGCGATGATGATATTAAGGCTGCATTAGAACGTGAAACTCAAGCAAAAAATGATAAAGAAAGTGATGAAGCAAATATGTCTTACACCATCACTGATGATGCTGGCAAAGTAAACGAAGCAGAACAAGAAGTTAAAACTGCAGCAGAATACGGTGCTAACTTGAAAACTATTTTACAAACTTTAATTCCAAAATGCCAAACAAAAAATGACGAAATGGCTAAATTACAAGAAGAAATGAACCAATTTGTTGTTACAATGGAAGACTTAGGTACACAAGCAGAAACAGTTGAGGGTGAAGCAACTACTCAAATCGCAGATGCAGAAGCAAGTGTACAAGCAAAAATGGAAGAATTTGAACAAAAACAAAAAGAATTAGAAGAATATCAAAATACTATTAAAGAACTTGAAGACAAAGAAGAACTTACTGAAGGTGAACAAGCAACATTAAACGATACAACAGAAAAAGCAGATGCATTGAAAACTGAAATCGCTGATCTTCAAGGTGATACAAAAGATTATGCAGCAAAAATACAAGCACAAATCAAAGAAACTGCAATTACAAAAGCAACTCTTCTTGGTAAATCAATGGAAGACGTAAAAAACGAAGCACAACAAAGTTTGAACGATGCAGTAAATGCTAATGAATATGCTGACGTTACAATCGACAAAGGTATGGAAGCAGCAAATATTACAGAAAAAGATGCAGCAAAAGATGCAGGATTTTCAAAACGTGGCGGTTTCTTAGGCTGGGGTAAACGTAAAGGCGATGTAGAAGCGGCAAACAATATGGGTAATACTGCTATCGCTTACGGTGAACAACTTGGTAATTCATCAACTGGCGTTGCAAAAACAATTAAACAAGTTGGTAGTCAATATGGTATGAACTTTGCAAAAACTTCATCTATCGAATCAATGGTAAACAAAGAATACATTGATACTTCAAAAATGGACGAAATTGTTAAATTAGACGACGTACAAGGTGGTTTTTTCCAAAAAATAATTACTGCAAAAAATAATCAAGAAATAGTTAATACTATTGCTGAAGAAGCTAAGAAGAAAAAAGCAGAAGAAGAAAATGCACAAAAAGGTACGACAGGTACAACAGAATCTTAATATTATGCTTTGGTAATGATGGTTTTGTTATTAAAGCAAAAAGACAGATACTTCTTGTACCTGTCTTTTCTACTTCATGTTATAAACTTAAGACACTAAGCAAGTGCTTTTGTTTCTTCAATACATTTGATTAAAGTTTCTGCTACTGTTTTTTGTTCTTCTGCTGTAATTTCAGGGAACATTGGTAATGAAATAACCATTTCAGTATTTTTTTCAGTGATAGGTAATGAACCTTTACCCATTCCTAAGTATTCGTGAACTTTTTGTAAGTGTAATGGAATTGGATAATACAACATAGCACCTACACCATGTTCTTGAAGCATTTTGTGGATATTATCTCTGTTAGGAATTTTAACTGTATATTGGTGGTATACGCAATATGTATCGTCTAATTCTTTTGGAGTTTGAATATCTGGACAATTTGCAAATAATTCATTGTATCTGTGAGCATTTTCACGTCTTTTTTCGTTCCAACCTTTAACGTGAGGTAATTTAACTCTTAAGATTGCTGCTTGAACTTCGTCAAGTCTTGAGTTTACACCGATTTCATCGTGATGATAACGAATAGCACCACCGTGGTTTCTTAATGCCAAAACTCTATCTTTGATAGCATCAGAATTTGTAGTTAATAAACCACCATCACCCATAGCACCTAAGTTTTTAGTTGGGTAGAAACTGAAACAACCGATATCACCGAATGAACCAACCATTTTACCTTTGTATAAAGCACCGATTGCTTGGCAAGCATCTTCGATTACGTATAAGTTATGACGTTTTGCAATGTCCAAAATAGCGTCCATATCAGCAGGTTGACCATATAAGTGAACTGGAATGATTGCTTTTGTTCTTGGAGTGATTGCATCTTCGATTTTTTTAGGGTCGATGTTGAAAGTATCTTTGTCGATATCAACGAAAACTGGTTTAGCACCAACGATACCGATTGCTTCAGATGTAGCAACGAAAGTGAATGCTGTAGAAATAACTTCATCACCTTTACCGATATCTAATGCTCTTAATGCTAAGTGAAGTGCATCTGTACCAGAGTTTAAAGTAACAGTGTGTTTAACACCGATAAAATCAGCAAGTTCTTCTTGCAATGCTTTATTGTTTTTTCCTAAAATATATTGACCAGAACGAAGTACTTCAATTACTTGTTTTTCAACTTCTTCGCCAATTTCTGCATACTGTCTTTTTGAATCTAAAATAGGTATCATGTTTTTCTCCTTTACTATGCTCCTTAATTATAGTTTAGCACAACATTTTGATACCTTTATATAAATTTAATAAAAAGACTAATAAATTTATTTAAATTTTAAAATAATATTTTCTTCTAAATTTTTAATATTATAGATTGTTTCCAAAACATCAAAAGTTTCTTCAAGGTTATTTTTGGCACTATTCCAACCACAACCATCTGTAAACCATACAAAGGTTACTCCTTCTATTGTCGCAACTTCTTGTGCCAATGTTTTATAACTTCTTGCGGTTTCATTAAGTTTTGAACCACCACTTGAATAAAAGTTTGTTTCAATTACATAAATTTGTTTATCAGTTTTTATTACAAAATCAAAACGCTTTTCCATTTTACCTTGGTTTGAAATTGCAGAAAGGTCAATATGCCACATTTCTTCAATTTCGTGAATATACATTTCTTTAAAATAGTTTTTATTTTTAATAAAACCAGCCTTTTGAATATAACTTTCAACTAAGTTTTCCATTAAATG
>CAVFCO010000161.1:3084-4856 GCA_963620955.1 Alistipes senegalensis
CGGGCATTTGAATCTAAACCTGTTTCTACACCTGTTGCATAATCAACTAAATTACTCACAATATGATTTTCTAATAAGTCAAATAATTTTGTTTTACGCATAAACATCTTGTATTCTTCAATGCTATAATTGCATTTATTAAAAGAAAATTTATATTCACCATCTGAATCTGTAACAGAAATTTCATTAGAACGGACAGCCAAAAGCAGAGGGGTACATTTCAAAGTTTCAGGATATTTTCTAATAATATCTTCAAAATCTTGCTCAATATTTTTTGAACCAACTAGTGAATTTAAAATATTCAATTCAACTTTTATACTATCAACATTGTTGTTAATTTTATTAAAATCGCAGTAATAACAATAATCTGCAATACACGGTCTAAAAGTTGATAACCATTCATTAAAATTTCTTTTCATAAGCACCTCAATAATTAAGCCATTAATCCACCGCCACCAGAACCCTTTTCTGAATATGCAGATGTCCAACCAGTTTGACCTAAAATACTTATTGATTTTGGGGGCATAAGATTATTGTTACCATTTTCTAAACAAATTCTATAAAAAGGACATTGTTCATAATTTGGACTTGCAATATTAGATGAAACAAACTGAGTTTTACTTATTGCAATACTTCCATTTGGGTCATTACATGGCAATGTTTTCTTTACACATTTTGCTAATATATTTCTATTTCCCTCTTTATGACAAACTTCACAATATTTTTTTCTTGCAGAATGCCATTTGAAATTATGTCCATTTTCACAAGAATAATAATATAATATTTCTTTACAGAATTGTTTTCCAATAACATTATAAATAAAATAATCTAATAAACATGGGCTTTGAACGCTTTCAGTAGGATATAATAAATTCCATTTTTCCCATACTTTTCTCCAAGCTAATACGTTCATTTCATCAACATATTCATATTGATAACAAAAAATATCTAAAAAACTAGATACTAAGGGAATTGCACTTTTCAATATCCCTGTTCTAAGAGCAACACGAACAGTGTTAATATCACTTGCAACATTTATTTTGTCAAAATTAATAACATCTTTCCATATTTCCAAAACAACCATATCTCTTATAAACATGTCTGCTTTTTTGTTGCCGTAACCAGAATTAGAATTAATTAACTGCTTGCGAAATAATGCTAAATCATTATTAAAAGAAGAAATAATTGAATAAGGTGTAGATTTATGCTCAATTAAAAATTTAGATATATTCTTTGCAAAATTAATCCTTTTATCATTCTGAGATAATGATGCAGTATTAATATTGTTAACAAAATCTTCTGGAGAATCCTGAATGTTGTATTCATCAAATATTAAAGGGTCATTTTTATATATTTGTGCTAACTCTTGAAAATTTCTTGAAACTCTAAAATCTTGATTTGCAGTTAATAACCTTATCTTACAGACTTCTTGATTAGATAATCCTTGAGTATCCCAAACCTTAGTAAAAACATGTCCCTTTGTTCTTAAGAATACATCATGCAATACTTCGGCAACTTTTTCACAAACTTCTTCATCTATTTTTAAATCTAATATTTCTTTATAATTTAAATGCCAAAATTTATGAAACTCTGAAAAATATTTATAACTTTCGTCAAAAACAATAACTTTTCCTAGTTCGTCATAAGTAGTATATAAAAATTCATTTATAGTTTTAACTGCAAGTCTTGATTTTTCAATATTAGTTTTTTCAGAATTATATATTCTTTTTAAGTTATTATAAAATTTATCCATTATTGATGTCATAAAATAC
>CAVFCO010000162.1:0-2488 GCA_963620955.1 Alistipes senegalensis
ATCAGAGAATATTCTTTGAAAAACTTATTCTCAACAGCAAAAGTATTTGCTAACTGCCCAATTCCAAAAGGAAACAGAGTAGCAATCATCACTAACTCAGGTGGTCCTGGTATCATGGCTACAGACGCTGTATGTGAATATGGTATGCAAATGGCTAAAATTACTGATGAAACAAAAGAAAAATTAAGAAGTTTCTTACCTGCAGCAGCATCAGTTAAAAACCCAATTGATATGATTGCTTCTGCTCCAATTGAACACTATCAAGAAACATTAAAAACAGTTATCGCTGATGAAAACGTTGATATGATTATGGTTATTTACTTACCATTCTTAGGTTTGAAAGATATCGATGTTGCAAAAGCAGTAATGGAAATTAAAGCACAACACCCAGAAAAACCAGTTATCGGTGTATTCATGACTAAGAGCGAATTCTTCTCAACATTGTCAGATATGGACGTTAACATGCCATTCTTTATGTATGCAGAAGAAGCAGCAGAAGGCTTCATGAGATTAGACCAACAACGTAAATGGGTTGAAAGACCAGAAGGTAAAATTCCTTGCTACGATGTAGATAAAAAGAAAGCAGAAAGCATTATTTACCAAGCATTGAAAGAAGACCGTGCTCAATTAACAACTCGTGAATCAATCGATGTATTAGATGCTTATGGTATCAGAGTTTGTAAATCAGGCTTCGCTACAAATGAAGAAGAAGTTGCTCAATTAGGTAACTCAATCGGCTACCCAGTTGTAATGAAAATGACTTCAAAAACAACTTCTCACAAAACAGATGTTGGCGGTGTAAGAGTTAACATTCAATCTGAAGAACAATTAAGAGCAGAATACAAAGACTTGTTAGCAAAACTTGAAGAAAAAGGCTTGTTAGACGGTCTTGAAGGTGTAATCATTCAAGAAATGGTTAAAGGTAACAGAGAAATGGTTTGCGGTATCGCAACAGACCCTCAATACGGCCCAATGATGATGTTCGGCTTAGGCGGTGTATTCATCGAAGTTATGAAAGACGTAACTTTCAGAATCGCTCCATTGACAGATGTTGATGCAGACGAAATGATTAAATCAGTTAAAGCATACAAATTATTAGAAGGTGCTAGAGGTACAAAACCTGCTGATATGAATCAAATCCAAGAAACATTGTTGAGATTATCTCAATTAGTTTCTGATTACAAATTCATTGATGAATTAGATATTAACCCATTGTTAATTTCTGAAAAATCAGGTGAAGGTATTGCAGTAGACGGTCGTATCAAAGTTAGACTTGAAGAAGCAAAAGAAGCATTAGGTTTAACTTGCTGTGCATGTGGCTGTGGCTGTGATTGCAAACACTAATCGGTAATTAAATTATTGATTGAATAAATTTATGGCGGATTTGCTTAAAAGCAAATCCGCCATTCTTTTTGTATTAGTCAATGACAGTAAAACTTACTATTTTTGAGTGCATAACATTTAGCCATGCGTATTTAAAACAAACAAAATCGTTGCATTCGCATTCGTCCTCATCGCAACTGCAGTAATCTTCAAGCCTGCAAACAATTGCATCGTTCAGAGTTAGAATATCATCAGCGACTTCTTTGCATTTTCCCTCGCATTGATAAACATATCCGTCAATTCTCAAATGATTTGTGTATACAGTAATTCTGTTACTATCTGTTTTTTTAACTATTTCATAAATAGTTTTATTAATGTTATCCATAAAAATAAACCCTCCTTGTTAACTACAGAGAGTTTAATTGGATTCTATTTATTTTTAAATTGCTAAGTTAGGCTATTTGAAACTTAAAAAATTATAAAAACCAAAAGTATTATTGTCTAAGAAAAAAGAGATGATATAATTGTTTTATGAAAAGAATTTTTATATCTATTTTAGTAATTTTAACTTTCATATCGCCAGTATTTGCTAATAATATAAATACTGATGAGTTGGATTTTAGCAAAATGAAATTTAGTCCAACAGAAAACCCTGTTACTTACAAGTATTTTACAGATTATGCCGAGATGTTGCGTAAGAAAATAAATTTCAGAAGACTAAACCCATCTTGGGGCATAGAATTCTCATACAGACTTCATTCTGACGGAACTATAAGTAACTTAGATAAAACTCTTTTAGATATTTCCCGAAGAACAAATGCAATATATCTTTCAAAGTTTTTATTGAAAAATCCTCCACCTCCATATCCTGAAAATATGGAAATTGGTGATGTTGATGTATATATTTATATTCAAAATGATACAGAAGATGCTACAAATATACAATATATAAAATCTGGTGCTAAAAGATTATATGCAGGAAACCATGTAATGATTATGTTGTATAAAAAATCAATATGGACATCTTTAACAGATAAATTATTTAACTAACCAAATCCGAAAAATTTAAAGGAAACGAAAAAATATGAGGAAATATATAAAATTACATGTACTTTTTTTATTTATAAGTTTAATGTTCATATCACCAGTATTTGCTAATGATATA
>CAVFCO010000162.1:2663-12528 GCA_963620955.1 Alistipes senegalensis
GTGATTTACAACCAATGCTTTTGAATACCCCTTACGAGGGTACGAAAATCAACAAATATTTTGAAGATATTTTATTAAACAATCCACCACCTCCATATCCTGAAAATATGGAAATTGGCGATGTGTATGTAGAATTTTTCGCAGAATTAGATTTAAAAACAGAAACAACTTTATATTTCATAAGAAATAATGATGGGGCATACTACCCTGGAAACAGCGTTTCAATATATTTGACATCAAAATCAATCAGAACAATACTTTTAGACAAATTATTCTACTAATCATGTCCGTAAATTTACGTACGTAAAAATACGGTCTTTTTGCGTTTAAAAAAATGGTATTCTTTTATTTGCAACAAAATAAAAGGAGAAATAATGAGTAATCAAAATCACGAAAACGCAAACACTTACAGAGATTTATGTAACATTGCAGGAGATGTACTGGAAGGTAAAAGTGTTAATTTACCAAACGGTTACAAAGTTTTAGATACAAAAAAAGGGCATTTTAATTTTAAATCGGTTGCATACCAAAAAGGTGATGAAATAGTTTTATGCTATTTAGGCACAAATTCCTTGAGCATAAAAGACCACGCAACGAATTTAAAAATGGCTACATCGTCTGAACCTACAAGTCAAATGAAAAGTGCCTATAAATTTTATAAAAACACTAAAGAAAATCATGAAAATTCCTCGTTTAAAGTAATAGGTCATTCTGAGGGTGGTAGCGAAGCCCTATACGTTGGACTGTCAAACAACTTACCAACCGTAACCTTTAATGCCTACGGTTTACACCCAAACCTTGCCAAAAACTTTGACAAAGAAAAAGCAAATGAATTGGTTACAAATTACCGTGACCCAAATGACCCTGTTTCAAAATTAAGACCTCTCTCAGGTAAGACCTATGTTGTAGAGAATAAAAGAAGTGTTTTTGAAAAGGTTAATCCGTTCGGAATGGTTTCGGCTCACAGAATTTCAAACTTTGGTGATTGCAACAATGCTCAAGATGTCGAAACCTACAAAAAAGAACACAAAAGATTTATCAGTTCTATTGACAATGTAGAAATTACAGACAAAGACATTGAAAAAATACCAAATGAATTGTATCAATTTTATGACGAAGAAATTTCAAATAGATTATCAAAAGGTCAAATATTAAAAGAACATCAAGCAAAAGAAAAAACTTTAGTAGGAAGCCTTATAAAAGTTTCTGATTACGTTAGAGATGACGGAACTCAAGTTGATGGATATTATAGAAGACGACCAAGTTATGCAGGTTAAGAAAAAAGTAGGGCGGGCGGAACGCAAAAGCGTTCCGCCCGCTAAAAATAAAAAGGTCTGAACTTTCAGACCTTTTTTAAAACTATTTGATTGCTTTTTTAGCACGGTGTAAAGATTTTTCTTTACCAAGGATAACAAGTGTTCCAACCATATCAGCACCACGAGTTCTACCTGTAACTGCTGCTCTGATTGCCCACATTGTAACTTTTGCTTTTACACCTTTTTCTTTATAGAATCCACGGAATTCTTCAAGTTTTTCGTGCAAGTTTTCTTCTGTCCATTCCCAATCTTTTGCTTGTTCAACAAATGATTTTAAAACGTCTTGAGAAACTTCTGTATCAAGAACTGTTGTTTGAACTTCTGGGTCGATTTCTACATCTTCGCCAAAGAAGTATGAAACAGCATCTGTAATATCAGAAAGAATTGTTAATGGATCTCTTGTGATTTCAACCATGTGAGTATATTGTTCTTCTGTAAGTTCTGACAAGTCATACTTAGTTAAGAATGGTTTCAATCTTTCTTTTAATTCAACGATATCAAGTTTTTTGATATATTGGCTATTCATCCAGTTCAATTTATCATATTCAAAAATTGAGTTTGAAGATGAAACTTCGTTAATTCTGAAGTCTTGAGCAATTTCATCAACTGATTTGATTTCATTTCCGTCTGATGGAGCCCAACCTAACAATGCAACGAAGTTAATTAAAGCATCTGTCAAATAACCTTTTTCAACGAATTCAGATACGGCAGTTGCACCATGACGTTTTGAAAGTTTACTTCTATCCGGTGCTAAAATCATACCTAAGTGTCCAAATCTTGGAACTTTTGCACCTAATGCTTCGTAGATTAAAATTTGTTTGAATGTATTTGAAATATGGTCTTCACCACGAATAATGTGTGAAATTTTCATCAACATATCGTCGATTACAACTGCGAAGTTGTAAGTTGGAGAGCCATTAGATTTCATAATAACGAAATCACCAATTAGGCTTGTATCTTGGTGTAAATCACCTTTTACCAAGTCATCAAAGTGGATTATTGATGAATCGTGGAATGCTTTTGTTGCTTTTTCAACAGAAAAACGAATTGCAGGAACTCTACCTTCTGCTCTTAGTCTATCTTTTTCAATTTCTGTTAAATTTTCGCATTTTTTAGAATATACATAGGCTTTTTTGTTTTTAGTTGCTTCTTCTTTTTCTGCTTCTAATTCTTCAGGTGTGCAGAAACATTCATAAGCAAAGCCTTTGTTTAATAATTCTTGTACATATTTTGGATAAATATCAAATCTTTCTGATTGAGTGTAAGGACCATAAGGACCGCCAACATCAGGGCCTTCGTCCCAGTTTAAGCCTAAAGCCTTTAAACTATCAAAAATATTATCAATGTATGCTTGGCTTGTACGTTCAGCATCTGTATCTTCAATTCTTAATACGAATTTACCGCCAACTTTTTTTGCATACAAATAGTTAAATAAAGCAGTTCTTGCTGTACCAACGTGCAGATTGCCACTTGGTGATGGTGCAATTCTAACTCTTACATCTGACATAAATTTACCTTCTTTCATTCTTTGATAAGTTAATTATCTCATGAAAAAGGTTTTTGGTGCAACAAATTTTTATTTTTTGTTAGACATTTGGTGGGCATGAATTCTATTCATAAGTTCTCTGTATTTTGTAAAAAATCTGATTGCTTGGGCTTTGTTGCCGTGAGGAACAGAATAAGACATTGTAGAATTTGTCGTAATGTCTAACATTTCTATATTTAAAGGTTGTTTACTATTCAAAATTTCAGCAGGGTTCATCGTAGGTTTTAAATTATATTGAAACATCATATTTGAGGCTTCGTTTGAATAAACAACATCTTTACCCCAAACATCGTTTGAAATTATAAAGAAAAACCCTTTCAAATGTATATATCTCAATTTATTAGGATCGCCGTAAGCCGCAATTCTTGGGAATGCACAGAAGAACGTCATTTTTGCAAGCACCACACCAAATATCGCAGAACTTACAACGATTACAACTAATAAAACTAAAACTATTAACAAAGTTATGTTCATAATTATCTAATAAAACAAGTCATATCTGCTTCAACAACAACGTTGCCGTTAACAGTACCTACACCATGACTTTTACTGATAGGTCCTTTTAATTTAACAAGGTCAATTCTCATATCTAGTCTATCTCCAGGGCGAACAATTCCTTTGAATCTAGCATTTTCGATAGATGCAAATAAAGCAAGTTTGCCTTTGAATTTATCTAAAGATAAAAGCACTGGAGCAGAGCATTGAGCCATTGCTTCAACTTGCAAAACCCCTGGCATAATTGGGTTGTCAGGAAAATGTCCTTGGAAAAATGGTTCGTTCCAAGTCAAATTTTTATAACCAACTGCATATTCCCCAGGAACACATTCTGTAATTCTATCAACCAACAAGAATGGGTATCTATGAGGCAACAATTCTAAGATTTGTTGACAATCGTAAGTTAAAACTGTTTTTTGTTCTTCTGTCATAATTTCTCCTTATTCGCATTTGATTAATTTGTCTTTTAACTTCAATGCAGTTTTTACATGTACAGCGTGTCCTGCTTCTTTTGCAATAATTTGTGCTTTCAAATGAAGTGGATTTACACCTGTTAAATATAAATCACCTATAATATCTAAAATTTTATGTTTAATAGGTTCTCTATCGCTTCTTAATTTTGTAGTATAACCGCCGTCATCTGTAAATCCGACAGTATTTTGTTCTGTAACTCCTTTTGCATAACCGAAAAATTGAAATTTTTTCAAATCGTGCAAAAATCCAAAAGTTCTTGCTTCAATAATTTCATTGCCATTTTTTGTATCATAACTAGCCCATCTTTGTCTATAGTCTGGGTGGTCATAGTTTACACCGTATGAAATTCTTAAACTTTCATCTGGAACAATTACAACGTGAGTTTTGCCATTCAAATATGAAACAGGTTCTAACAAAGTGTAATAAATAGGTTTAACTTTTTCAACACCTGCTTTTTTAAATGCTTTAACCCATTCGTAAGAACTTCCGTCTAAAATTGGCATTTCATTTGCTGATACATAAACGTCAATTGAATCAATTTCACAAAAAGCACACGCAGCCATAAAATGCTCAATTAACATAAGTTGTCTGTTGCCTTGTCCTACGCAAACACAGTGGCTTGTTGATGAAACATTGTCAACATCTGCGATTACAGCATCGTCATAACCTTTTACGAAAAATTTAATTTTTCCTGAAGTTGATGGTTTAATTGTAACGGTGCATTCTTGATTTTTCATCAAGCCGTTGCCTTTTATCGTGATTTCTTTTTTTATTGTTGCCATTTTTTACTCTAAATTAGTTTTCTTCTGTATCTTCTAAAAATGTTTTTAGCATTGGTTCATATTTTTTGAACTTAGCAATCAATTCACCAGCATCTTTCATTGTTTTCAATTGTTTGATAAATTCTTTTCTTGGAACTGCAGGAGTACCAACAACAATTGATTTTTCTGGGAATGATTTACTTACACCGGCAGCAGCAGCAACGATACTGTCGCTTCCGATACTAATATGGTCAGCCAAACCTGCTTGACCAGCGATTACAACTCTGTCGCCGATAACACAACTACCTGCAATACCAACTTGAGAAACAATCATACAACCTTTACCAATACGGCAGTTATGACCAATCATTACAAGGTCATCAATTTTTGTATCATCACCAATCATTGTGTTTTCGATTGTGCCTCTGTCGATTGTAGTATTAGCACCAATTTCAACGTTGTTACCGATTACAACTGAACCAAGTGATGGGATTTTAAAGATTTTTTGTTCTTTGTTTTCAACTTTAATTTCACCATCTTTTCTTGCTTGTTCAATGTTATCAGGATTTTCAGTTACAAAACTGAAACCGTCTGCACCTAAAGAAACTCCGTGGTGCAAAATACATTGATTACCAACTACAACTCTGTCGCCGATGTTTACACCTGCGTGGAAGAAGCAGTTTGCACCAATTTTTGCGTTATTACCAATGTATGAATTTGGAAGAATTTTTGTATTTTCGCCGATTATAGCACCTTTTGAAATTACTACATTTGCACCGATTGAAGCAGATTCTGCAACTTGTGCTTCTGGGTGAATAACTGCAGTTGGGTGATATCCGTCGTTAACTCTAGGTTCTTCGTAGAATACAGTCAATAATTTCATCATTGCAAGTCTTGGTCTTTCAACTTCAACAGTTGTAATACCATCAAAACTTACACCTAGAGGCACTAATGCTGCTTTTGCTTTTGTTTTTGCCAAGTTACCAATTTCTTCTTCGCTTAAAGCCAAGGCAAGCATGTGTTCGTCACAAAGTAATGGAGGTGCAATCATTTGAATTTCTGCATCTTCAACCTTTGTTAGAATCCCGCCTACTATTTGTGAAATTTCTTCAACTGAAAATTTCTTCATACATTTCTCCTTTTATTATATTTGTTTCATTTTTTCAATTGTATTTGTAGTCGATTTACCTTGAACAAATTCGATAAATTTTACATCTATTTTGTTGTTGACAATTACGTCGTGTTCTTCTTTTGGAAGAGTATCTAAGGTATAATCTGCACCTTTTGTGTGAAAATCAGGTTTAATCTTCGCCAACAAATCACAAGGTGATTTCTCATCAAATATTACCACATAATCGACACAAGATAAAGCACATAATATCTCTGCCCTATCTAATTCAGTGTTTATCGGACGATTTTCCCCTTTATTTTTCTTAACAGAAATATCTGAATTTAGCATTACAACTAAATAATCTGCATATTCTTTTGATTTTTGCAAATATCTTACGTGTCCAACATGCAAAATATCATAACAGCCATTTGTTGTTACAACTGTTTTTCCGCTGTTTTGAAGTTCTTTTACGATTTTTACAATTTCATCTTGTGATACAAGTTTTCCCATTAAAATAACCCCATATCAATGATTTTTTCACAAATTCTAACAGTGTTCAATGCGGCACCAATTCTTAAATTATCGCCAACACACCAGAAAGTAATTCCGTTTTCAAATGCAATATTTTTTCTGATTCTGCCAATATAAACAGGATTTTTACCTGCACATTGAATTGCAGTTGGGAATTTTTTGTTTTCAATATCGTCAACAACTTCGATACCATAAGCATTTTCCAACGCTTTTCTTGCATCTTCTACAGTAACAGATTTTTCAAATTCAAGGTCGATTGCTTCTGAATGACCTACAAATACCGGAACTCTTACTGCAGTACAAGAAATTGGCAAATCCTCTGGGAAGTGCATAATTTTTCTTGTTTCATTTGTAACTTTCATTTCTTCTTTTGTGTAACCGTTTTCGCAGAAAACATCAATTTGCGGAACACAATTGAAAGCGATTTCTTGAGTGAACTTTACAGGTGTAAAATCTTTGCCCTCTAATCTTGCTTTTGTGTTTTCTCTTAATTCATTAATCGCTGCAAGACCTGCCCCACTTACTGATTGGTATGTTGAAACAATCATTCTTTTAATACCGGCAAGTTCGTGCAATGGTTTTAATGCAAGAATTAATTGAGAAGTTGAACAGTTTGGATTTGCAACAATACCTTGATGTTTTCTCAAATCTTCGTCGTTAACCCCTGCAATTACAAGAGGAACGTCTTTGTCCATACGGAAAGCACTTGAGTTATCAATGATTATGCCACCTCTTTTTACAATTTCTGGTGCAAATAACTTACTTGTTGATGCACCTGCAGATGCAAGAACAATGTTAACTCCGTCAAAAGCCTCTAGAGTTGCTTCTTGTACAGTGTGTTCTTCGCCTTTAAAAGTCAATTTTGAACCGGCACTTTTTGCACTTGAAAGAAATTTTATGCTTTCGTAAGGAACATTCAATTCCTCTAAAATTTCTAAAATATGTCTACCAACAACACCTGTAGCACCTAAAACTGCTAAATTTGGTTTACGTTTTTCCATTATTTCCCCTTATAAAATATTATCTAAACCGTAAGTAAAGTTTTTGTGTTCATAAGCATATTTGATTGCCATCAAAACACCTGACATATAGCAAGCACGGTTTGTTGAATCGTGTCTTATAGAAAGAGTTTGACCATCAGAACCGAATAAAACTTCTTGAGATGCCATAAACCCAGGCATTCTTACAGAATGAATATGAATATTTGCGTATGAATTAGCCCCTCTAGCACCTAGAATTGTTTCTTTTTCAGGACAATTGCCTGTTGTAAAGTTTTCGTTTTCTTGTGCCATAAGTTGTGCAGTCTTTACGGCTGTACCTGATGGAGCATCTTTCTTTTGATTGTGGTGAAGTTCAATAATTTCAGCATTATCAAAATATTTTGAAGCCATTTGAGCGAATTTCATCATCAAAACTGCACCTGTTGAAAAGTTTGGAGCGATAAAACATGCAGTTTGATTTTCTTCAGAAAGTTCTTTTAATTCTGCAATTTGCTCGTCTTTCAAACCTGTTGTACCGATTACAATGTTGATTTTATTGTTTAAACAGTATAAAGCATTTTGATATATCGCATCAGGTTGAGTAAAATCTACTAAAATGTCTATATTAGTTGATTTGTTTGCTTCTTCAATAGTTGAATATTCACCGTTGACAATGTCTATTGTTGCAACAAGTTCTGTTTGAGGGTCGTTTGTAACTGCATTTACAATTTCTTTACCCATTTTTCCATTTGCACCGCAAACTGCAACTTTAATCATAAAAAATCACCTCTTTTTTATAAGTTTACCTAAAATATAGCAATTTTTCAAATATATGTTAAAATTTTAATATGGAAGAAAAATTTATAACACATATAGGAACAGACGAGTCTGGCAAAGGTGATTTTTTTGGACCTTTGGTAATCGCAGGTGTAATGGTAGACGAAAATAGTGCAAAAATCTTTAAAGAATTGGGAATTAAAGACTCAAAAACTTTGACAGATAAAAGAATGCTTGAGATGATGACTCAAATTCAGAAACACGCAAAATTTTCTGTAATTGCAATTGGAAATGCAAAATATAACGAATTATATAAGAATTTCGGTAATTTAAACAAATTATTGGCATGGGGTCATGCAAAAGTTATCGAAAATATTTTGGAGAAAAACAGTTGCGAATATGCACTTTCAGATAAATTTGGCGATGAAAGTTTGATTAAAAACGCATTGCAAACAAGAGGAAGAAGTATTCGATTGGAACAAATGGTAAGGGCTGAAAGTGATATTGCGGTTGCAGCGGCAAGTGTTTTGGCAAGAGCAACATTTGTTCAAAAGATGAAACAAATGGAATTGGCATTTGGTTGTGATTTTCCAAAGGGTTGTAATTCGATAGTTAAAGATGCTGCAGCAAAATTTATTGAAAAACACGGAAAAGAACGATTAATAGAGGTTTGTAAAACACATTTTAAAACTTATAAAGAAGTTCTTGCGTAAAAAAAATATTGACATTTAAAATATTTTTTGATAAATTGAATTTACGAAGAATTTGTTTTGTCAAAGCAAAACGAACTTGAAGTAAACAAAATATGCTCCAGTGGCACTCTGCCGACGAAAAAGATTAATAATCTTTTGAGGAGAGGGAAGGTAGACAGGTCTACCGATTCCGCTAGAGCAAAACTAAAAACTAAATAACCATGCTCCAGTGGCACTCTGCCGAGCAAAACGATTGATAATCGTTTTGTGAGAGGGGAGGTAGACAGGTCTACCGATTCCGCTAGAGCAAAACTAAAAACTAAATAACCATGCTCCAGTGGCACTCTGCCGAGCAAAACGATTGATAATCGTTTTGTGAGAGGGGAGGTAGACAGGTCTACCGATTCCGCTAGAGCAAAACTAAAAACTAAATAACCATGCTCCAGTGGCACTCTGCCGAGCAAAACGATTGATAATCGTTTTGTGAGAGGGGAGGTAGACAGGTCTACCGATTCCGCTAGAGCAAAACTAAAAACTAAATAACCATGCTCCAGTGGCACTCTGCCGAGCAAAACGATTGATAATCGTTTTGTGAGAGGGGAGGTAGACAGGTCTACCGATTCCGCTAGAGCAAAACTAAAAACTAAATAACCATGCTCCAGTGGCACTCTGCCGAGCAAAACGATTGATAATCGTTTTGTGAGAGGGGAGGTAGACAGGTCTACCGATTCCGCTAGAGCAAAACTAAAAACTAAATAACCATGCTCCAGTGGCACTCTGCCGAGCAAAACGATTGATAATCGTTTTGTGAGAGGGGAGGTAGACAGGTCTACCGGTTCCGCTAGAGCAAAACTAAAAACTAAATAACCGTGCTCCAGTGGCGGAATCGGTAGACGCGTCGGACTTAAAATCCGATTGGGCGAATAACTCAGTGCCAGTTCAAGTCTGGCCTGGAGCAATTCTAAGACAAGGCTTTCAGCCTTGTCTTTTTAGTTATAATAATGAAAAACTTCTTTATATGTTATTTGTTTCTTAGAAGTTTGATATTTTTAATAATTTTGTATTGGGTTTATTAGTCCAATTTGGATTTGCATATTTATATAAACTTTCCCAATTCTAGGCTAATAGAGGCTACTTTTTCGGAATGAGATTTTAGTTTCAAAGTACACCAAAAGGGACTTT
>CAVFCO010000163.1:0-16860 GCA_963620955.1 Alistipes senegalensis
GAAAGATACATAAAGCACTTTATTAATAATCTTATTAACAAGGTGCTTGAATAACATATGGATTATTTAAAAACTGATTCAAACGCAAAATGTCCAAACGGAAAAATTTTGAATTGGGATACAAACACTACTTGCAAGTAGTGAGTGAGTATAATTGTGTCATTCTGAACTTGTTGCGGTAACGTAAAATGTATAAAATAAAAGGCGATTACAAGAATTGTAATCGCCTTTTTTATAAAACAGTATGTTTTATTTTGTGTTATTACATCAATTCACCAACTGATTTGTATACAGCCATACGTTTTGCTGCATCTGCTTCAGATTGTTCATACAATGCTTCAGCATGTTCTGGGTTAGTTTTCATTAATGATTTATAACGACCTTCACTTCTGATGAAGTCTTGGTATGCTGCAGTAGGTTCTTTAGCGTCCCAAGTGAATGGTTTTTCACTTGTTGGGTTATATCTGTATAATGGGAAGTAACCTGCTTCTACTGCACGTTTTTGTTCTGTTTGAGTTTTACTCATATCGATACCGTGTGCAATACAAGGTGCATAAGCGAAGATGATTGATGGTCCATCGTATGCTTCTGCTTCTTGGAATGCTTTAAGAGTTTGGTTTCTATCTGCACCAAGAGCAACTGATGCTACGTATACGTAACCGTAAGACATACTCATCAAGCCCATGTTTTTCTTGTATGTTGGTTTACCACCAGTAGCGAATTTTGCTACTGCACCTGTTGGTGTTGATTTAGATGCTTGGCCACCAGTGTTTGAGTAAACTTCTGTATCAAGAACTAAGATGTTTACGTTTTTGTTTTGAGCCAATACGTGGTCAATACCGCCGTATCCGATATCGTTAGCCCAACCGTCACCACCGATAATCCATACTGATTTATCTGTGAAGTAGTCTTGAAGTTCTCTTACTTTTGCAAGGTCTTTGCAATCTACATCTGCGTATTTTGCAAGAACTTCTTTTGCTTTTTCTTGTGCTGCAACTGCTTCTTCAGTTTTTGAATTATCCCAGTTAGCCATTGCACCTTCTAGTGCTTCTTTTAAGTCAGCAGGAGTTTTTTCATTTTCAAGAACTTTGTTTACATAAAGTTTCAAAGTATCTCTGTTTGAATCAACTGCTAATCTCATACCGAAACCAAATTCAGCATTGTCTTCGAATAAAGAGTTAGCCCATGCTGGACCTCTGCCTTCTTTAGTTTTTGTATATGGAATTGTTGGGAATGTTCCTGAGTAAATTGAAGAACAGCCTGTTGCGTTAGCAACGATAGCGTTTTCACCGAACAATTGTGATACTAATTTAACGTATGGAGTTTCACCACAACCAGCACAAGCACCTGAGAATTCGAATAATGGTTTTCTCAACATAGCACCTTTAACAGTTTTTGTTGTGTTTTTACCCATTACGTTATCAGGAGTTGCATCGAAGAATTTTTCGTTTGCTTCTTCACCGTTTGCGTCTTCAACTTCGATTGATGACCAAGATAATGCTGGTGCTTCAGGTTTTCTTTGGTTTACTGGACATTGGTCTAAGCAAACACCGCAACCTGTACAATCTTTGCAGTATACTTGAACTTTGAATTTTTCGCCGTTAGCATTTGGTTTTGCTTCTACTGCGTTGAATGATGCAGGAGCACCTTCCATATCTTTTGCTTCAATTAATTTTGTTCTAATTGCAGCGTGTGGACAAGCAGATGCACAAATACCGCATTGTAAACATGCTTCGCTGTTCCAGTGAGGAACTCTTGGAGCGATACCACGTTTTTCTAAGCAAGCAGTACCTGTTGGGATAACACCGTCGTTTGACATTGCTGAAACAGGGATATCATCACCTTTTTGTCTCATTGATGGTTCGATAATTTTCTTAGCGAAGTCATCTGCGTTATCTGGAATTAATTTAACGTCTTCAACACAGCCAACACCGTCAAGAGTTGCAGGAACTGGAACTTCTTCTGTTGCGTTTACTGCTGCATCGATTAAGGCTAAGTTCATGTTTACAACATCATCACCTTTTTTCTTGAAAGTTTTCTTAGTCATTTCTTTCATACCTTCAAGTGCTTGTTCAAATGGAATGATGCCTGAAACTTTGAAGTATGCTACCATCATTACTGTGTTAGCACCTTTACCACGTAAGCCAGGTTGTTCTTTGATAAGTTTTTCAGCATCTACGTTGTAGAATTTAATTTTCTTATCAATGATTGTTTTTTGCATATCACGTGTTAAGTGAGCGAATGCTTCTTCTTTTGAGTATGGTGAATTCAATAAGAATGTACCGCCTTCTTTAATACCTTTCAACAAGTCATATCTGCCGATGTAAGCATGTGCTGAACATGATACAAAGTCAGGTGCTGTGATTAAGTATGTAGATTTGATAGGTTTGTCACCAAATCTCAAGTGAGATACTGTAACACCGAATGATTTTTTAGAGTCATAAGCAAAGTATGCTTGAGCATCTTTGTCTGTGTATTGACCAATAATTTTAATTGAGTTTTTGTTAGCACCTACAGTACCGTCTGAACCCAAGCCCCAGAACATACAGTTTGTTGTACCTTTAGGTTCTGTAACGATGTGTTCTTCAACTTTCAAAGATTTGTGAGTTACATCATCTTCGATACCAACTGTAAATCCATGGAATCCGTTGTTTTCTGAGTGTTTGTAGATTGCAAGGACCATTGATGGTGTAAATTCTTTAGAAGATAAACCATAACGTCCACCGATTACTCTGATGTCTTTGCCTGCTAATGCTGCAACTACGTCCATGTATAATGGTTCACCGATTGAACCAGGTTCTTTTGTTCTATCAAGAACTGCAATACGTTTAACTGATGCAGGTAATGCTTCGTTGAAACGTTTTACGTCGAATGGTCTGTATAATCTAACTTTAACTAAACCGTATTTAGTTCCTCTTGTTGCGTTCAAGTATTCGATTGTTTCTTCGATTGCTTCACAACCTGAACCGATTGCAACGATTACGTCTGTTGCATCAGGAGCACCAACGTAATCAAATGGGTGATATTGACGACCAGTAACTTTTGCTACTTTGTCCATGTATTCTTGAACGATATCTGGAACAGCGTCATAATATTTGTTTACTGTTTCACGTCCTTGGAAGTATACGTCTGTGTTTTGAGCACCAACTTTACAAATTGGAGATTCAGGTCTTAATGCTCTTTGTCTGAATTCTTCAATGTATTGTGGTTCTACTAATGAAGCGATATCTTCATAAGAGATTTCTTCGATTTTGTGAATTTCGTGAGAAGTTCTGAAACCATCGAAGAATTGTAAGAATGGAACTTTTGCTTTGTATGTTGACAAGTGAGCAACTAAAGCCATATCCATTTCTTCTTGAACTGAGTTTGCAGCCAACATTGCGTAACCTGTGTTTCTGCAACCCATAACGTCTGTGTGGTCGCCGAAGATTGCTAATGATTGTGCTGCTAAAGCACGAGCAGATACGTGGATTACGTGAGGAATCATTTCACCTGCAACTTTGTGCATTACAGGAATCATTAATAATAAACCTTGTGATGCAGTGTAAGTTGAAGTTAATGAACCTGCTGCTAATGAACCGTGTACAGCACCTGCAGCACCTGCTTCAGATTGCATTTCTGCAACTTTAACTTCTTTTCCCCAGATGTTTTTTTTGTGTTGTGATGCCCATTCATCAACCCATTCACCCATTGTAGATGAAGGAGTAATTGGGTAAATTGCTGATACTTCGCTTAAAGCATACGCAACATGTGCTGCAGCGTAGTTACCATCAACTGTTATTGTTTTTCCTGGCATAAATAAACCTCCTTATAGTTATTATCCAGCCTACTAAATTAAATGTGTTCTTGTTTTTGTAAAGTGCTACAAATGTAGTGTTTACTTACATTTAAGTACTATTTTATTGTACTTCAAACACAAAAAAATAACCAAAAATTTTTAGAGGTTTTAAAAAAGATTAATATAAGTTTTTGTTTATAAATCTTGAGATTTTATCAATTTTCCGTTTGTTACGTCAACTCTTAAGTCTTGAAGTAATTCAAGTTCTAAGAATTGACCTCTGTCGATATGTAATTTTTCGCCCTTAAAGATACGTCTGTAGCGAGAATTACTTTTTGGAGTTGTGATATTTGCTCTTGCTTCAACTTTTAATGCAGGTTGATGTAAAACTTCTAATGTGTCGTTTTCAAAAGTCAATATTCCGTTTCTGAATAAGAATTTGCCTTTTCTTGCATTTTGAATATGACCGTTAAATTTTGCACCACTTGGTAAAATCAAATATTTTTTGCCGTGGATAAAGTTTTTAGGTACAAGTGCAGTATATTTTTCGCCAACAACCGCAGTTTGAGAAGAAAAATCTTGAGTAAGCATTAATGGAAGTATTGTGCCTTTTGGAACTACGGCAATTGCTTCGTCTTCGATGTAGGCTTCAGTTAGGATATGACCTTCTGCGACTCTTTTTTTATCCATTGCTTTTTTAATTTTGTCGTTAGGATTTGTTTTTGCTTCTTCAAGCATATTGTAGATTAATACTGCTGTTTCGGCTCTTGTGATAGGTGCGTTGCAATCAATCAAACGAGTAGTTTTTGTTGGATTAATTATAAGCATATCAAGAAGTTGAGCCTTTGCGGCATTAGTTAAAAACCAATCCGGAGTTTTGTAAAAATCGTCGTAAGCATATTCCAAAACGGCTTTAGCCTTTTTCTTTGAAATAGGTTGTGTTTTTAGAGCATTTATTGCAATTGTAATGGCATGCCCTCTGATTATTTTGTCTGTCGGTCTAAATAAATATTGACCATTTGAATCCATTCTTGGAGGAGTTAAAAGACCGAAATAATAAGCATTTTGAACGTGATGCCAAGCCCAATCTAGCGGAAAGAAATCGTCAAATGCAAGTGGGTCAAGTACTTCTGCATCGTCTAAACCAAGTGCTTTTACGGCAATTGTTGCAAATTCTTCTCTAGAGATTGTATCATCAGGGTGGTATTTGTGGTCAGGATAGCCCGCAATAATTCCAAGTCTGTGAAGTTCTTTGATTTCTGCATAAGCCCAGTGGTCTTCCGGAATATCATAAAAGTTACTTGTAGGTAAAATTACGTTCAAAACTGCTTCTGCACAAAAACTTTTTGGTGCAAAAATTGTTAAAATTGCTAATGCAAAAATTATAAAATATTTTTTTATGTTCAAAATCTTTCCCTAATTCTTTTTCATCAAGTGCTTTATTAAAAAATTATAGATTATTTTTTCGTTTTAGGCAAATTATTTCAAATAATCTTTAAAATCTTTTTTGTGAACTGTGTATCCGCAACCATCAGGCATTTTTGCGTAGAATTTTATTCTTTTTGCAGGATATTTGCGACACATCGGTAATCTTCTGTTGTAAACGGTGCAAAGTCCCTCAGGAGATACAAGTTTGCAAGCAAAAATTAATCTACCCTCATCGTCTTTGCCCTTTATGTAAAATCTTTTGTATGCAGGGAATAAAAATTGCATTATTTTGAATTCTTTTTCAGTATATTCATCAATGCTGTACATATAATTACAACATTTTCCGCATTTTTTACATTCGCCTGTAATTTTGTAAGTTAGTCTTTCTGGGACAAAATACGAACGAATTTCATTTATAATTGATACAATAAAATCTAACATGTGTTTACAATTTCGTTTTTTATACAATAATTATATTATAGAGGAATAATAATTTAAGGCAAGGTAAAAATGTATAATTTTATAGTTCCAAAACAAATAAAAAAAGCAAAAAATCAAAAGTTTCGTTCTACAATAGCATACTTTGTAAGTATTGGTATTGCTGTAATGGTAGCCGGTATTGTTGCGTTTAAGTTGTATTTATCAACTCTACCTCCAATCAAAAACTTGGAAGAATTTAGACCAAATATTATTACAAAATTCTACTCTTCTGACGGCGAAATTATCAAAACATTTACAGCATATACTTTCAAAAAAGTAGAATTGGAAGAAATTCCAGATACTTTAATTCAAGCGATTATCGCAACAGAGGATAAAAACTTTTATCACCATGACGGTTATGACTTGTTAGGTTTAGCACGTTCTATCGTTGCAAACGTTATGGCTGGACGTGTTGTACAAGGTGCAAGTACAATTACTCAACAGTTATCAAGAATTTTGTTCTTGTCTAACGAAAAAACTTTCAATCGTAAGATAAAAGAATTTATTATCGCAGCGAGAATTGAACGAACAATTTCAAAAGATGAAATTTTAGAAATGTACTTGAATAATGTTTATTTAGGTTCAGGTGCTTATGGTGTTGAAGGTGCAGCACAAATATACTTTAACAAGCACATAAACGAGTTATCACTTGCAGAAATTGCATTGATTGCGGGCTTACCTCAAGCACCGTCTGTTTATTCTCCATTTAACGATATCAAAAAGGCTCAGCAACGTAGAAATCAAGTTTTGAAACGTATGTACAAAATGAGATATATTACACGTGATCAATACAAAGAAGCAAGACAAGAAAAAATTCATTTAAGTTCATTACCTCAATTGTATACATTTAACAAAGCACCATACTTCTGCGATTATGTAATGGCAGAGTTGGAAAAATTAGGCTTTGATGAAACAGATATTTCTCAAGGTGGTTATAAAATTGTAACTACATTGGATTATAAAACTCAACTTGCTGCAAACGAAGCGGTTGTGAAAAATATGAATAGTTGGGGTTTGCGTGGTGATAACCAACAAGCCGCTGTATTCTCATACAACACAACAAACGGTAAGATTTTGGCTTACGTAGGTGGTAAAGATTATACAAAATCTCAATTTGACCGTGTAACTCAAGCGGTTCGTCCTCCAGGGTCGGCATTCAAACCTTTTGTTTATGCTGCAGCAATTGAAAAAGGTTTGAGTCCAAACGATATGATTCAAGATATGCCAATCAAAATTGGTAATTGGGCTCCTAGGAACTATGGTAACAAATACAGAGGTGAAATCCCTCTATACACAGCGTTAATGGTATCATCAAACGTTTGTGCGGCAAGATTAATTGAATATGTTGGTATTCGTCCAGTTATTCAACTTGCAAGAGTTATGGGTATTTCAACTCCATTAGAATATGACTACACTATTGCTTTAGGTTCAAATGGTGTTAAATTATTTGAAATGACAAGAGCATTCGGTGTATTCTCAAATGGTGGTTATAAAGTAGAACCTTATGCGGTTGAAAGTATTGAAACTTCAAGAGGCAAGGTAATTTATACCGCACCAAAAGCAAAATCAACTAAAGTTATGGCGGTTGAAACTGCTGCAGCAATGACAGCAATGATGAAAACAGTTATCCAAAGAGGTACTGGTGCTGCCGCAAATATTGGTAAACCTGCCGCAGTAAAAACTGGTACAACAGATGACTCAAAAGACGCAACTTTCTTCGGTTACACACCTGATGTTGTAACAGGGATTTGGGTTGGTAACGACGATAACACTAAAAACGGTAACGTAACTGGTGGTACTGTTCCAGCCTTGATTTGGAAAGACGTAATGAGTGTTGCGACTGCTCCTTATGGAAGCAAAGATTTTGATTATCCACAAGTTGATTTGAAATCATTTAAAGCGGGTAAAGCGTTTATAATTTCTCAAGATGCTGCTCAAAAAACTTTCGCTAGTGAAGAAAGCAGAAACGAAGCAGAAGCGAAAAAGAACGATGAAGATGCAGGCATGGACGAA
The DNA here is from genome assembly GCA_963620955.1 of Alistipes senegalensis. Classification (GTDB taxonomy): domain Bacteria; phylum Cyanobacteriota; class Vampirovibrionia; order Gastranaerophilales; family Gastranaerophilaceae; genus UBA6984. The sequence goes on from CAVFCO010000163.1 coordinate 7,700, forward strand.
ATGGAAGAACCTGTAGTTAAACCTACAAAAACATCTTCAAAAGCAACTAAAAAAGATAATGTAGAACCTGCACCTCCAAAAGTTGAGGTTAAACCTGTGAAAATTGAAACTCCAAGAACTGAAGAACCAAAATTAGCACCAGTTCCAATGGCAAAACCATTTTAAGCAAAATTATTAAGAATAAAAGGAAGATAAAATGACACAAGAAGAAAACAAAAACAAAGAATCAATTTCTCCAAAAGAGAACATTAGACAAGTTAGAGTTCAAAAGTTAACTGATTTTGCAGAAAAAGGAATTAATCCATATCCTTACAAATACGAAAAAACTGCAAGTGCTAGCGAATTACAAGAAAAATATAAAGACCTACAAGCCGGCGAAGAAACAGAAGATGAATACTCTGTTGCAGGTCGTGTAATGGCTATGAGAAATACTGGTATGTTTATTGATTTGATGGACGATACTGGTAAAATCCAAATTTTTTCACACAAACAAAATTTAGGTGATGAAAAATTCAAAATGCTAAAACTTGTTGACGTTGGTGATATCGTTGGTTTTAAAGGTACAATTAGACGTACTCCACGTGGCGAACTTTCTATTAAAGCAACTGAATACACAGTTTTGTGTAAATCATTGTTGCCATTACCAGAAAAATTCCACGGCTTAACTGACGTAGAAACTAAATACAGACAACGTTACGTTGATTTAATTGTAAACGAAGAAACAAGAGAAACTTTCAGAAAAAGAAGTTTAATTATTTCAAAAATCAGAGAATTTTTAGCAAAAAGAGGTTATTTGGAAGTTGAAACTCCAATTCTTCAAACTGTTGCATCAGGTGCAAACGCAAGACCATTCAACACACACCATAACGCTTTAGATATGGATATGACAATGAGAATTGCTCTTGAATTATATTTGAAACGTTTAATCGTTGGTGGTGTTTCTGAAAGAGTTTACGAAATCGGTAAATGCTTTAGAAATGAAGGTATTGATACTCGCCACAACCCTGAATTTACTATGATTGAGTTGTATCAAGCATACGCAGATTATAACGATATGATGGAATTAACAGAAAATATGGTTGCTTTTGTTGCTCAAGAAGTTTTGGGTACAACAAAAATTAAATATGGCGAAAACGAAATCGATTTAACTCCACCATGGGATAGAAAAACTATGATTGGTGCTGTTGAAGAATATACGGGTGCAGATTTCAACACTTGTGAAACTTTAGATGAGTCTTTGAAATTAGCAAAATCAATCGGTGTAAACGCAGAAGATTGCGATTCTTGGGGCAAAGTTATTGATAAAGTGTTCGAAGAAAAAGTTGAACCAAGTTTAATTCAACCAGTTCACATTATCGACTACCCTCTTGAAATATCACCTCTTGCAAAGGTTCACAGAGATAACAAACGTTTAACAGAACGTTTTGAAACACGTGTTAACGGTTGGGAAATTGCAAACGCATTCTCTGAATTGACTGATCCAATTGACCAAAGAGCAAGATTTGAAGCACAAGCCTTGAACAAAGCAAATGGTGATGAAGAGGCTATGGAATACGATGAAGATTTCATTGAAGCATTAGAATACGGTATGCCACCAACAGGCGGTATGGGTATGGGTATTGACCGTTTAGTTATGTTGTTAACTGACTCTCAAACAATCCGTGATGTTATCGCATTCCCTACAATGAAAAATATTAAATAGTTTATAAAAAAATACCGCCGATTGATGAAATCAATCGGCGATATTTTTTATTTGTTATTATTACTTTTATATTTAAAATAACTTCTAGTGAAATATTCTGCGATTGCAATTGCGAGTGCTGATAGAGCAATTGTTTGGAATAATTCTTTTAATTTTGTGAAATTACAAAGCCAAAATGCAAGCAAGAATGTCAAAATCATTACGGTAAAAAATATTTGGTAGTATTCCTTACTGTAATATGGATTTTGTTTCTTTTTTAGAGTTGGATTATATGCCCCCTCAATTTTTCTTGGGCTATTGTTATTTTCCATAAGAGTCCTTACATGTAATCTTTACGATAAAGAACATGTCCTTCTTTTTCTATCGCAATAATTTCTGATTGATCGTTCCACCAAACATATCCGTCAAGTTCTAGATTGTGATATTTGTATGTGTTTTCAATAAATTGAAACGCATCAATGTTCATATTTAATAATCTTTTGATTATTTTGTCAAGCAAATTTGTGCTTCCTGCAATAACTCCGTTGCTATCTGTGGCTTTTTTGCCATCGTAATAAATAGTTTTACCGCAGAAAATCATTTCTGTTTTGTCGCTATTTGTGATAGGCAAACAGTCTGAAATTAACAAAATTTTGTCGTGAGGTTTTGATTTTAGGATTAATTTCAATGTGTCATCGCTAAAATGTACTCCGTCTGCGATAATTTCAGTATAAAGATTATCGTTTATTAAGCCTGAAAGTGCTGTAGATTTGCCTCTGTGAGTGATTGGACTCATTGCGTTAAACAAATGTGTAACTCCGTTACATTCGTCCAAATCCCCGCCTGTGCAGTGTCCTGCTTGAACTTTTATTCCTTTGTTTTTTAAATAGTGAATAAGTTCAAAATTTTTGTCTAATTCAGGTGCGAGAGTTACTATTTTGATGAAATCATCTTCAATTTTTTGAAAGTTTTCAATAGTCAAATCCAAAAATTGTTTTTCGTCATGGATACCTTTTTTTTCTGGGTTTAAGAAGATTCCCTCAAGGTGAACACCAAGTATTTTTGCTTGATTGTTAGTCTGTTTTTTTGAAGCGGTTTTCATTACTTCAATTTGTCTTTTGATGTTTTCAACAGTGTCTGTTGCAAAAGTAGGAAAAAATCCGCCAATTCCGTGATATAAAAGTTTTTCAGCCAAATATAAAACTTCATCTACAGTGCAATTGGCAAAATCCACACCATAAGCACCGTGAAAGTGTTGTTCTATAATCAATTTGCTTTTTTTTACATCTTCAATATACATTAACCGAAAACCTTTTTCGCTTCTTCTCTGTCATCAAAGTGAATTGTTTTATCTTTTAGGATTTGATAATCTTCGTGTCCTTTTCCTGCGATAATTACAACGTCGTTTTCTTTGCTGAAATTTTTCAAAAGTGCAATTGCTTTTCCTCTATCGCTTTCAACAACGATTTTATCTGAATTAACAGATTCAAATCCTGTCATAATGTCAGAAATGATTTGGTCAGGCGATTCACTTCTTGGATTATCGCTAGTTACAACAACTTTATCTGCTAATTTCTCAGCGATAGCACCCATTTTTGGTCGTTTTGTTGCATCTCTATCACCACCACAACCGAATAAGCAAATTAAATTACCGCCCTCAGGTGTGATTTCTCTACCTGCTTTCAATACGTTTTCTAGTCCGTCTGGAGTGTGTGCGTAATCAACGATTACGATAGGTTTTTTGTGTACAATTTCAAATCTACCGGCAACACCTTTAACATCTTCTAATGATTTGATAGAAGATTTGATATCAAAGCCTTGAGTGTACGCAGTTGCAAGTGATGCAAGTACGTTATAAACACTGAACATACCGTTCATGTGAAGTTTTACTTCAATTAATTCGTCTTTGAATTTTAAGTTAAATCTTGCACCGTCTGTTGTAAATTCAATATCTTGAGCAACAAAATCTGCAGAATTTTTAATGCCGTAAGTGTAAATTTTAACACCTTGTGGAACAACGCTGATAAATCTTTGAGCATATTCATCGTCTGCATTGATTACCGCAAAACCGTTTTCTGGCAAATTTCTGAATAAAATTGCTTTTGCTTCAAAATAGTTATCCATTGTAATGTGATAATCTAAGTGGTCTTGAGTTAAATTTGTCAAAACTGCACCTTTGTATCTGCAATTTCCTACACGTTTTTGTTCTAGAGCATGAGAACTTACTTCCATTGCAACATTATCAATATGGTTTTCAAATTTTATTTGATGTAATAATCTTTGTAGTTCTGGTGCTTGTGGAGTTGTGTGTTTTGCTTCTCTGTAAAAATCTCTTGAATTTAACTTATAACCTAGAGTTCCGATTAAAGCACATCTTTTTTCGTGATATTCAAAAATTCTTTGAATTAAGTGAGTAACTGTAGTTTTGCCGTTTGTACCTGTAATTCCAATCAAATTAATATCTTTTGAGGGAGAACCATAAAAAGCATCGGCAAAATCCGCGATTTGATGTCTAGTTGATTTAACAACAATTTGTGGTAAATCTGACTCAACTTGGTGTTCCACAACTAACGCAACAGCACCGTTTTCTTCTGCTGATTTTACGTAATTATGTCCGTCTGTATTTTCACCTACAAGGCAAATGAATAGATTTCCTGCATCTGTAGTTTTTGAGTTATAAGACAAACCCGTAATATCTACATTTCTATAATTTATTTTTTCGCAATCAATATTTTCTATTAATTTATCTAATTCCATGTGCATAGATTAATCTACTCCTTTTATTGTTTCTGTCGTATTTTTATCTGGTTTCAAGTTCAGAATTCTTGCAACTTGAGAAGAAATTTCTTTGAAAATAGGTGCGGCAATTGTACTACCCCAAACGTTTCCGCCTTGTGCAGAGTCAACCATTACGTAAATCAATACTTGAGGGTCTGATGATGGCAAATAACCTACGATTGAAGTATAGTATTTGCTTGTATAACCGCTACCGTCTTCTTTCGGCTTTTTAGACGTACCAGTTTTTGCGGCAACGTTAAATCTGTCCATTTTAATTTGAGATTTACCTTGGTTGATACTGTTTGTCAAAATTTGAGTTACCGCTTTTGCTGTTTCAGGTTTCAAAACTTGTACCGCATGAACCTTGTTTGCTGCTTCTTCTGGTGAATATTTTATAATGTGAGGAGTTATTCTAACCCCATTGTTTGCAATCGCTGAAACGGCTGCAATCATTTGGATTGCGGTTACAGAAGCACCATATCCGTAACCCATTGATGCGTGGTCTGAAGTATCCCATTTGTTTGCGGGTTTCATAATGCCTCGAGATTCCCCAGGAAGGTCAATTCCAGTGATTGTACCGATACCGAATTTTTTCAAAATATCGTAAAATTCTTTTGAAGTCATAGTTTGAGCAACTCTAACAGAACCTACGTTACTAGAGTGTTCAAATAAGTATTCTAATGAAATCATACCTGGGTTTGGACGTTTTTTGTAGTCGTAGTTTTCAATATCCCACCAACCAACTTTGATTTTACCTGTGTCGTTGATTTTTGAATTTGCGTTAATTTTACCCAATTCCATTGCAGATGCAACTGTTAAAACTTTGAATGTAGACCCTGGAGGGAATACGTCAGTTAGTGTCCAGTTTTTAATTTGGTTATATGTCGCTTTTTTGAAGTTGTTTGGGTCGTAATAAGGATATACTGCGTAGGCTAAAATTTCCCCATTTTTAGGATTTACAACGATTACAGTTCCTCTTAAAGCCTTTGTTTTAAAGATTACTTTGTACAATTCTTGTTCACAAACGTGTTGTATTGCTGTATCAATAGTTAAAGTAACGTCTTTACCTTTTACAGGACGAGTTGTAGCCAATGGGTCTGTGTTAAATCCATAAATAATATCGCCTTTTGGAGTTTTTTCAACTGAAACATTACTGTCAACAAGTTCCAATTTGTTTTTTGCTGTTAATTCAACCCCAGCAGCAATATCTGCGTCAAAGTTATAATAACCTAAAACGTGTGCAGCAAGCGAGCCTTGAGGATAAACTCTGATACTTTTTTTATCAAGAGGAATTTCTCTCAAGTGAAGTTTTGCAATTTCATCACGAGTGCTTCTATCAACGTTTTTCTTCAACGAAATCATAATATCTTTTCGTCTAAGTTTTTGTACCAGTGTTGATTTTGGCATTTTTAAGATAGGAGCAAGCATATTTGCAAGTTCTTCTGGGGTATGTTCATAATCAGGAGTTCTTGCGTATACATCAAATAAAACCTTGTCTGATGCAAGTTTTATGCCGTTTCTATCGTAAATATCACCTCTTAAAACGAAACTTTGAGCAAGTCTTTGCTTTTTCGCTTTTAATCTTAGGTGTTTTATATCAATAACTTGGATAAAAAATAAGTGGATAATCAAGCCTACCGCAAACATTGCGAAAGCAACTTGCCAACAACCAAGTCGTTTATCAAAATTTTTAAGTTTTTCTTCTTTTTCTAACTTAGTTCGTGCCACGTTTTGTACCCTGTAAATATTTTACCATAAGGATTACAAAGTGTGTGTATAAAATAATTTTTCTGTTTAGTAACCGATTGACCAGTCAAAAATCTTTTGGCTATCTAAAGATTTTTTTGCTGTACCAGTAGAGTTAACCTCTTGAACTTCAATAACTTGTTTTGCTTTAGTTAACATATTGTTTTTAGAAACAGATTTGTCAACGTTGTTGAAAGATTTCAACTTGTCAAGTTGGTTTTCAAGTTCAGCATTTTCGTCGTTAAAAACAGTTGTTTCTCGGCTTATATCGTTTAATTTCATTTCAGTTGCAGTCGCAAAATAGTAACTGATTGTTGTTACTGCGATAAATACTGCAAGTATCATACATAAAGTAAAATTCAATTTTCTGATAGCCATTTGTTGTTCGTTATCCTCTTGTTTAAAAACACCTTCGATAACCGTGTCTTGAGGAAGTTCAAACTCATAGCTTTCTAGTTCATTAAATTCATTATATGTTAAATGTAGCAATTCTTGTTGCAACTTTTTTACGTCCTACCCGAGATTTTCTAATACACATACCCACGTCATTATTTTTTAATGAACTTTGCAACTCTAAGTTTTGCACTTCGAGAAGGTGGGTTTTCTTTTAGTTCTTGTTCACTTGCACAGATTGGTTTCTTGTTCACTAATTCAAGTTTTGGTGGTTCACATGTGCATATCAACTGCTCTCTAGGGCAATGACATTTTGATGAATAATACTTAAATTGTTCTTTTACTATTCTGTCTTCAAGTGAATGAAAACTTATGACACTTATTATAGCACCATAATCTAATAAATCCAACACATCATTCAATGTATTTTTAATATTTTTTAACTCATTATTTACTTCAATTCTGATAGCCTGAAATACTTTTGTAGCGGGGTGAATACGGCTTTTTGTTGGGGGTACTGCACCCTTGATAATTTCAGCAAGTTCAACGGTCGTTTTAATTGATTTTACATGCCTTTGGGTAATAATCGCTTTGGCAATTCTTTTTGAAAAATGTTCTTCACCATATTCACTAAAAATACGTACCAAATCCGCTTCTAAATAGGAATTTACCACATCATAAGCACTAAACTCTGCATCTTTATTGAATCTCATGTCTAAAGGTGCGTCTTTTGAAAAAGAAAATCCTCTTTCTTGTTTGGTTAGTTGATGGTACGAAGCCCCCAAGTCAAAAAGGATTCCGCCTGTTATCTTATCAATTTTTAAATCTTGTAAAACTTTCTTAATATTTGTATACGAATCTTTTACTATTGTTAAGTTTTTGTAATCTTTTAGCCTTTCTTTTGCAAAATTTATCGCATCATCATCAATGTCAAAGGCAATAAGTCTGCCGTTTGGCTGAATGCGTTGCAAAATAAGTTCACTATGACCTCCCCCACCAAGTGTGCAATCCACGTAAATACGACCGTCGGTGCAATTAAGAGCATCTACGGCTTCATTTTTCATAACTGTATAGTGTTGAAATTCCATAAAAGAATTTTAACACAAAAGAAGTTAATGAGAGTTTACTAATTCATCTAAAATGCTAGGAATAATTACGCAAGCAGCGTAGACGACAAATCCAAAGGATACAATAGAAAGGGAAAACATAGGCAGGCTCCAAACGTTAGGTAACTAATATTTATGTTCCACATGTATATATTTTTTAAACATCGAATTTGGGGTATAATGAGTTTATGAGTAAGAAAATAGATGCAATGTTTAAAAACCTTTGTTGCTCTCGTTGTAAATCAGATTTCAACGAGGAGTCAATAAAAATTTTACGACAAGAGGACGGTATGCTTGTTGTAAATTTGTATTGTAATGTTTGCGACAAAGATTTTGGAGTTGCATTTATTGGAACAAAAAATCTTAATGCTGAATTTTTTGACAAAGAAAAAACTGTATTTCGTATGATTGAAGATTTACCACCAATTTCAAAGGACGATGTTTTAGATGCTCATAGATTTATAAAAGGCTTAGATGAGCATTGGACAAAATATTTGCCGGAATAATTATTCAACTTCTTTCATTAATCGAATTGTTTCTTCAAGTTCGTTTAATAAGTATCCTAATTGCTCGTTAATGTAGGCAGGATTGTACATATAGCCGTCAGATTGATATGGCAAATATGCACTATAAACTAACGCTTCGTTTCTGATTGAAACAAGTGCTTTTGCGTGATTGCTTACAGAAATTATCGCATTATAGGCCGGATAGTATTTTTCAGGTTGGTTTTCGTATTTTTTTCTTAATACTTCTGCGTTGTCAAATAAATAATTTGTTCTTGCCGCAAATAGTTGTTCTGTTTCGTTTCTCTTTATCGCTAAAACAACGTTCTCAACGATTGGAATTAAGTCGTTGATATCATTTGTAAAATCTGAAAGTTTTTCTTTTTTTATGATAACGTTAACATACGTTGGATTATCTCTAGGCACGGGTTTAAAGCCTTTTGTTGTATTGTACGCATCTACGGCTTGAAATTTTGGTCGTGCTGTTTGTGGAATATACTTTTGAAAACGTTCTGTGACATCAGGCAAAGTTCCTTTGTATCCGTATACTTCCTCTCCTGTTGCAGGGTCATAGGCACAAAATCCACAATTTGTGCTTAAAATTAGTATGAAAATTGTCAAAATAATTCTTTTCATACCAAAATTATACTTAATTTTTGTAAAAAGTCATACATTATAAATATTATTTAGTATAATGAATTATATGAAAATTTGTGTAATACCGATTGATAATAGACCTGTTTGTTATAACTTATTCAAGGATATAACTGCAATTGATGAGGATATAGAACTTTTTATTCCACCAAGAGAAATTTTAGGTGGTTTAACCAAAAATGCTGATGTAGAAAAACTTTTTGGTTGGCTAAAAAGTGTTCAAACTGTAGATAAAATGGTTATTTCTCTTGATACACTTGCTTATGGCGGACTAATTCCATCAAGAAGATGTCCTGAAAC
>CAVFCO010000163.1:16870-41183 GCA_963620955.1 Alistipes senegalensis
TCCTGAAACTTTTGATGAAATTAAATCAAGAGTTGAAAAATTAAAAGAAATTTTGAAAGAAAAAGATGCAAAAATTTATGCTTTTTCTAGTATTATGCGAATTTCTAACAACAACGTAAATCAAGAAGAAAAGGAATATTGGGCAGATTACGGAACAAAGATTTTTGAATATTCTTTCAATTCTCACAAAATTGGAAAAGAAGTTCAAACTGGTATTCCAAAAGAAATTTTAGAGGATTACAAAAAAACTCGTAAAAGAAATTTTGAGATTAACAAAATTTACTTAGAATGGCAAAAAGAGGGACTTTTTGACACCTTAGTATTCTCAAAAGATGATTGTGCAGAATTTGGATTTAATGTTCAAGAAGCAAAAGAACTAGAAAAATTAGGCGGTTTTACAAAAACTGGTGCTGATGAAATACCTTTAACTCTTATGGCAAGAGCAATTCAAGGCGAAATGAAAGTTGATGTTGAATTTACAGAGCCAAAATTTAAGAATTTGATTTCCAATTATGAAGATGTTTCGATTGAAAAATCTGTAATGGGACAATTGGAACTTGCTGGTGTAAAAGTTACAGATAAAGCAAATTCTGATGTTACTTTGGTTGTGAATAATTTTAAAGAACATCAAGGCGAAATTGTTATGAAACGTCCAACTGAACCGTTTTCTGGAGAGTTTAAGTTGGGTGAAAATATGATGATTGCAGATGTTAGGTTTGCAAATGGTGCTGATAATGCGTTTGTTGACAAGTTTATCAATGATAAAATGCCTGAAAGTTTTTATGGCTATTCTGCTTGGAATACAAGTGCAAATAGTTTAGGAAGTCTTTTGTGTGGTGCAAAAGTGAAGTTTTTAGCAAAAAAATATAATAAAAATGCTTTCAAAAAACTTCAAGCAATAAGGCTTTTAGATGATTGGGCTTATCAAGCGAATGTTCGTCAAACCCTTACAAAGCCTGAAAAACTTGATATGAAAGAATATGAGCAAAGGGTTTCAAAATTTTTAGATTTTGAAATAAATGCAGAGTATACTTTCCCTTGGGATAGATTATTTGAAGTTGAGGTTAGTTTAAAATGAGTTTATTTTCAATATTATTGCTTGCTGTAGCCCTATCAATTGATGCCTGTGCTGTGTCTTTTGCTCATGGTTTAGTTTTAGAAAAAAATAGAGTCAGAAATTCAATGATGTTAGGGCTATTTACTGGTGTTTTTCAAGCAATAATGCCATTGATTGGATATTTTGTAACAACTCCTTTTTATAAATATATTGAACCTGTTTCAAAATGGATAGTTTTTGCAATATTCTTGTATTTAGGTTTGAAGATTATAAAAGAATCTTTTGACGAAGAAAGAGAAATTCCTCAATGTTTATCTATTCAGTGCTTATTTATGATTGCGATTGCAACAAGTATTGATGCTCTTGCGGCGGGTGTAACTTTGGCATTAACCTCTGCAAATATTTTTAAATCAGTTTTGTTAATCGGCTTTACGACATTTATGTTTGCAATTGTCGGTTACTGGAGTGGTTGCTGTTTGAAAAAGTTATCAACAAAGGTTTTAGAGGTTTCTGCGGGAGTAATTTTAATCTTCTTGGCAATAAAATCACTATTCTAAAATGAATAGACTTGTAAAGAAACTTAGGATAATTGCCTTTTTTAATAATTCCGTTATTATGTAAATATGGCTCAGCAAAAGAACTATTATGAAATATTAGGGGTAAACTCAGATGCGTCTGCAGAGGAATTAAAATCTGCATATCGTAAACTTGCACGCACTTATCACCCTGATATTGCAGGCGAATCCGGTGTTGAAAAGTTCAAAGAGATTACTGAAGCCTACGAAACTTTGTCTGACGAAACAAAACGCAAAAGATATGATATTTTGCGTGGAATTTTTAATTATAACAAAACAACAACAGACAGAAATACTCAAAAAGAAGCCCAAAAGGCATACAGACAGTCTAAAAATCAAGAAGATATTATAAGAGAAGCAAATAAAAATAATCAAAAATCTTCAGATACAAATTCTCAAGCACAAGATTTTTCAAATATTTTGAATGATTTTATTGACGGTTTTAAATCTCAGCAAAAAAATAAAAAAACATCAACTAATAGATCAGTCAATGGTGATGATATCGTTACAGATGTTGTAATTACAATGCCTGAGGCACTAAGCGGCGTTTCAAAAACGGTTAATATTTTATCAAGTTATGAATGTTCAAATTGTCATGGCAGACCTTTTGCAAATGGAATGAAATGCCCTGTTTGTGATGGAACTGGGGTTGTTTCTCAACATAAAAAAATTACAGTAAAAATCCCTGCAAATGTAAAACCTAATTCAAAAATCAGAATTCCGTCTGAGGGTAATTCTGGCATGTATGGTGGTAAAAACGGGGATTTGTATTTGAATGTTGTAATCGAAAATAATTCAAACTTTAAATATGACGATTTGAATGTTTTATTCACAATCCCAATCACCCCGCCAGAAGCGGTTTTGGGTACTACAATTAATGTTCCAACCACAAATGGCACTGTTTTGATGAAGGTTATGCCAAAAACAAGTTCAGGTCAAAAATACCGTCTTGCAGGTCAAGGACTTACTAAAAATGGCAAAACTGGTGATATGATTGTAACTGTAAACATCGAAATTCCGCAAAATCTTTCTGATAAAGAAATAGAACTTTATCAAAGATTGAAAGATTTTAACAAAGAAAAAGTTTAAGTTCTAGTTTCTAAATTTGTTCAGTTGCAATTATAGATTATGAATTGCAGATTTTTCTTCGTCTTTTGTTGAAACTTCTTCTGTACCGTTAGTTTTAATGTGCTTTTTGCCTTTGTAATATAAAACAACAAAGAAAAGAACGATGATTAGTGAAACTACACCGATTACGATTTCTAAATATTGTTTAATCCATTCTCCGCAAATCATTAAGACTACGCTCACTAAGAAAAATCTTCCGGCTCTACCGAAGAAACTTGCAACGGTAAAGTGCCAAACATTCATTCCTAAAACACCACTTGCAATAGTGAAAACTTTGTATGGAATAGGGGTGAAGCCTGCGAAAAATACTGCGATTGAACCGTATTTATTATAAAGTTCTTCAACTTTTTCAAAATGTTCAGGATTTTTTCTGAAAATCCAGTTGAAAACTGGTCTACCGCCAACATAACCAATTAAATACCCAAATAAACCACCCAAAATAGATGCAAAAGAGCAAACTGTTGCATACCACAAGGCTTTTTCAGGTTTTGCCAAATCCATAATAATTAATAGAAAATCCGGTGGTGGAACTAAAAAGAAACTTTCAATGAAAGAGTTTAGGGCTAAACCCCAAGTTCCAAACTGTTGAAAATATTGTACCATTGCGTGAAAATCTAATAATTCGTGCATAATTACTCCTCTATAACTTCATATAATGTGCTTGATTCTTGAATGCTTACATTGTTTTGAGGAATTACCAAAACTTTTACGACAACATCTTTGTTATGATATTCAATTTTAATAATATCTCCAACTTTCAATTGTTTTGCAGGTTTTGCAGGATTACCGTTTACAAAAACTCGTCCTGTTTCAGAAACCTCGTTTGCAACTGTGCGTCTTTTGATTAATCTTGATACTTTTAAAAATTTATCTAATCTCAATTTTTCTTCCTCTTTGAATATATTAACACGAAAATTTGCATTTTTTTATATTATATATTAAAATGGTATTCAAAAAGAGGATAAAATTTATATATGGATTCGACAGTCGGTACGATATTTAACTTATTTTTAATTGGCTTTTTGTTATTATCAAACGCATTTTTCGTAGCATCTGAGTTTTCTATGGTAAAAGTTCGCAAAACAAGAATGGAAGAACTTTCTAAGAATGGAAATACTACCGCAGATGTTGCTTTAGAGCAAATAGACGATTTAGATAGATTTGTTGCAGCAGTTCAATTAGGGGTTACAATTTCCAGCCTTGGTTTAGGTTGGGTTGGTGAAGCAACTTTGGCTCATTTGATTGAACCTATTTTTACATTCTTGCCAACTTTAGCACAAGGTGTAGCAGTTCACACAATCTCTGTTTCATTAGCATTTGCGTTAATGACATTTATGCACGTTGCAATTGGTGAATTAGTGCCAAAATCAATTGCGTTGCAATATACAGAACCAACTGCACTGTTTGTTGCAAGACCAATGAGTTTTATTACAACAATTTTTCACCCATTCATTTGGTTATTAAATGGATTTGGTAATTTGTTGTTAAAAATGATGAGAATCCCTCGTCCAAAAAGTTCTTTTGCTCACTCAACAGAAGAATTAGATATGCTTGTAGATGCAAGTTTTAAAGAGGGTGTTTTAAACGAAACTGAAAAAGAAATGTTGCACAATGCCTTCAAATTCTCAGATTTGACTGCAAAAGAAGTTATGATTCCTCGTACAGATATGATTTGTATTCCAAGTGATATTACTCGAGAAGAATTGAACAAACTTACTTGCGAAAACCAATACACCAGATATCCTGTTTACGATGAGGACTTAGACCACATCAGAGGATTTATTCACGTAAAAGATTTATATTCAACTTCTTTGAAATGCAATGAGTTTAATTTAGATAAACTTTTAAGACCAATATTATTCGTTCCAGAAACAATTACAATGGATAATATTGTAAGAGAATTTAAAAAATGCCAAGGTCAAATTGCAATTGTAGTTGACGAATACGGCGGAACTTCAGGTATTATCACACTAGAAGATGTATTTGAAGAAATCTTTGGTGAAGTTCAGGACGAGTTTGACGAAGTTGAAGAACTTGATATCAAAGAAATCGGTGAAAATACTTACGAAGCAAACGCAATTTTAAGACTTGATGAAATGGCAGAATTCTTCGGAATTGACGAAGAAGAATTTGAAGAAGAAGACGTTGATACTCTTGGTGGTGTTGTTCTTAAACTTTTAGGCAGAATGGCAAAATTAGATGATTCTGTTGAATGGAAGGACATGACAATTCAAGTAAAAGAAGTTGATGGCGTAAGAATTACAAAATTGTTAGTTGTTCGTCACCCTCACGTTGAAGAAGACGACACTTCAAAATCTGAATAAAGAAAAATTTTATAAAAACGGGCGGATTTTCGGAATGAAAATCCGCCCGCTTTTTTGTATTCTTTTCTATGCTAAGGAATTTAGCCGACTAATGTCTGCCAACAACTAACGGGTTTCACGACGTTTCACCCTACCGAAAATTCTTTTTGAATTATTCGGGTCGTTGTCGGAGTAACGTCTGCCAACAACTAACGGGTTTCACGACGTTTCACCCTACCGAAAATTCTTTTTGAATTATTCGGGTCGTTGTCGGAGTAACGTCCGCCAACAACTCACGGGTTCCACTACGTTTCACCCTACCGAAAATTCAAATTTTTGACAAAATAAAAAAAATCATTATAAACCAAATGGGTGATATTTGCCCGAAGCCTGTTAAATTTTTGACGATTTTTTACGATAATTAGGATAGAGAGAGGTAATATAAATATGTTTTCCCCAATGATACAAAATTTAATTTCGTCGAGTGGACAACAATCTGCAATTCAAAGAAGTTTGCAGTTACAAAGTTATATCAATCCACCTCAAGTAGCGAAAACTGAAAAAAAAGAGAATAAAAAATCATTTGCAGAGGTTTTAAAATCTTCTGAGGCCCAACAAACAAATAAAACAGGCTTTGGTAATATTTTGACATCTCCATCTGCAGAGGTTAAAGCAACAATTTTAGGTTCGACAAATAACGGTGTGAGTTCAACAAATGCTATAACTTCACCTCAAAAAGTTGGCAAATTTGGTGCTTTAACTGGAATAAAAAATAAATTTAATGCATTAAAAACAGCAAATTTAGGTGCAGATATTCCAAATGTTAGTGCGAACGCACCAAAAGCACAGATTTTATCAATGATTGATAAGGTTGCACAAAAACACGGTGTTGACGAAAAATTAGTAAGAGCCTTGGTTCGTCAAGAATCAGGTTTTAATCCAAAAGCAACATCTCACTGTGGTGCAATGGGCTTGATGCAATTAATGCCTGCAACCGCAAAGGGTTTAGGTGTAACTGACCCATATAACCCTGTTCAAAACGTTGAGGGTGGTGTTAAATACCTAAAAAGTATGTTAAATAAATACAATGGTAATGTTATCTTGGCTTTAGCGGCTTACAATGCAGGCCCTGGGGCTGTAGATAAATACGATGGAGTTCCACCTTATGGCGAAACTCAAAACTACGTAAAATCAATATTGGCGAACTATCTATGATGTGCTTAGTTAATTTTATATACAGAATATTCGTATTGAAACGATTGGCAAAAATCGGTTAGTTTTGTGGACTAACCTTTTAGCCATACAATATCGTTGAATATGATTACGACCATAAGTAGGATTAGTAGAGAGAAGAAGAATGTTCCGATTTTTTCTACAGTTTCGTCTTTTAATCTTTTTCCTCTTATTTTTTCGATAATCAAGAATAATACGTGTCCGCCGTCAAGTGCTGGAATTGGTAGGAAGTTTACAATTGCCAAGTCCATAGAAATTATTGCTGTTAGCAACAATCCGTAGAACATTCCGCTATTTTCGATTATATCGCCACCAAGTTTTGTGATAGCAACAATTCCGTGCAAATCTTTTAGAGGAACTTTTCCTGTGAAGATTTGTCCAAGTCCGTAAAGCATATTATAAGTGTTATCCCAAAGGTATTTTGTGCCTGTTTTTAATACAGATTTAACACCTTTTGTTTCTAATAAAATTTCTTTTTGTGCTAATTCAATACCGATTTTACCTTTTTCATCAGGATAAATTGCATTTAGTTCAATATTTTTGCCGTTTCTTTCAACAATAAAATTCAATGGGTGAGTGTTGTCGGCCAAGGCTTTTGAGATATCTTCTAAAGTATATTTGTCGTTGCCTGTGTAGTATTTTTTGTTACCCTTTTTGATTTCATCTCTTAGGGCAATCAAATCTTTATCTAATTCTAAATCTTTGCTTTCATATCTTACGATACCTTGTTCTGTTTCTTTTGAGAAAGAAATTGCAGATTCTGGCTGAACTTCAGGAAGTTTAATTGTAACCCCAGACGGAATTACTTCATCATCAGTATATGCAAGGTTTAATTCTTTTAATTGTGCAAGATTGTAGTCTGCTTGTGATTTACTGTACAAACCGTCGTAAGCCTTGCTGTGAGTAATTATTGAAACAATTGAATTTGTATTTGTAATTGGAGTATTGTTTATTGAAACAATTCTATCGCCTTGTTGCAAGCCTGATTGCCAAATTGAAGCCTCTTTTGGTGCTGCAATTTTGTTTACGTACACGTCAAACTTACCTGCTGGCATGTATCCCCAGTGGAATGCAGCGAATAATACGATTAAATAAGCACAAATTACGTTTGCAACAACCCCGGCCGATACAACGACAGCACGTTGATAGATTGGTTTGTTTAAAAATCTTTCTTCAGAATCAAGTGGTAAGTCGCAATCTTTTTCGTCATCAGGAAATGCTACATATCCGCCAAGTAAGAATGCGTGAACTAAAATTGTTAAATCTCCGAATTTCTTTTCAAATAAGGTTGGACCTATTGGTAAACCAAATCCGAATTTTTCAACTCTAATTCCAAACATTCTTGCAGTCAAAAAATGCCCTGCCTCGTGGATTAGAATTAAAAAACTTAAAAGAATTAACATTATTAAAATTGACATAATTTCTCCTTTATTCGTATAATATCTTACCATGAAAAATTTTATATTGTCTTTACTAGATTGGATATACAAAAAGAAATGTTACTTTTGCGGACGCTCAAAAGAGTCTGCAAAAATGTGTTCCAAATGCTATGACAAAATGCAACAAAACTCTTACAATGCAAACAGAATTCTTTGCGGAGTTGATGTGTTTACCTCTGGAATTTATGAAGGAACAATGCAAAAACTTATCAGAGGTCTGAAATATCACGGACAAAGAGAACTTGCGTTTTATCAAGCAAAATTTATGTGGGAATATTGGCAAAATCTTGGTATTAGTAAAGATTTTGTCGTTGTACCTGTTCCTTTGCATAAAAATAGACAAAGAAAAAGAAAATATAATCACATGGAACTTGTTGCTCTTGAATTTTGCAAGTTTTCAGGTTTTGAATATAATTTTAATCTGATAAAAAGAATTAAAGAAACAAAACCTCAATATCGATTGAAGTTCAGCGAAAGAAAAGAAAATTTGAAAAATGCGTTTGAAGTAAATGTTACAGAACTGCCAAATAAGCCTATTCTTTTGGTTGACGATATTTGTACAACAGGTTCGACCTTTGAATCAATAATTGAGGAATTGAATAAAAACAATTTTTATAATATAACATGTTTAGCAACAGCAGGGGTGGATTTTTAAATGAAAAAGATTTTATTAACAATTTCAGTACTATTATTTTTTGTAGCACCGACTTTTGCGATAGATTGCAAATCTGCAGATGAATGCGTAGTTATCGGTGAAAAATTAATTGCACAAAAAGAATATCAAACAGCAGTAGAATGTTTTGATACAGCACTTTCAATGGAAGACGATACTTACATGGCTTATGCTTTTAGAGCAAAAGCATATTATTACCTTGGAAATTATGATTTTGCAATCGAAGATGCGTCAAAATCTATTGAAATGCACCCAAATTCAATAGCCTACGGTGTTCGTGGTGGTGCAAAATTAGCCACAGGTGATACTGAGGGTGCAATTGACGACACAACAAAAGCCTTAGAAATCAATCCTGAATATATGGAATGTTATGAAGTTAGAGCAAGAGCAGAAGCGAACGCAGAGAAGTTTGTAGAGGCTTTGAAAGATGCAAACAAAGCAATTTCATTAAAAGATGATTATGCAAAAAGTTATGAAGTTTTAGGTTATGCACAAATCGGTATAAAAGATGTTCCATCTGCAAAAGAGTCATTTGAAAAAGCAAAAAAACTTTTTAAAGCAAATAAAGATAGAAAAAATTACAGACTAATGAAGAAAAAAGTAAAAGAGTGTAAAAGGCTTTTGAAATGATAATTGCAGAGTTTGCAAAATTTTTACAACAGCACGACGAAGAAATTATCAAAAGTAAATCGACTTGTAGTTTGCTTTGCTCTTGGGTAATAGGAATTTTGGAGCGAAAACCAAAAACGAATGTTGAAAAAGTTATTCACACTGAAATTGCTTGTGCCAAAAATGAAAATGGTGAATTTTTACTTGTCGCAAAATCAGAGAGTGGACAAAAATTAACAAAGGCTCTGTATCATTTTGCTTTAAGTTATGAACAACATTTGATGAGAAAATGGCTAGAAAATAAAAAAGCAAACGATTTTTAATAAATCAATTCTTAACAAAATTTAAACTCATGCTTGATTTTGAATTTTGTTTTGCATAAGATATTTTTACAAACCGCAGACAGTTAGTGCCGAAAGGCTTAAAATGAGAATGCTAACCGAGGTCAATAACTAAACTAAATAGTTTTTGATTTTGAATTGCGGCTTATTGACGCAATTTTTTTGTGCGTCAGAAAATAGGTCGATAAAAATTACAAAAGGAGAAAACATGTCAACAAAAGCGTTTAAAGACGAAAAAATCGAAATGATTAAAGAAAAAGTTGGTAAGGCTCAAGTTGCAATCGTTACAGAATACCGTGGCATGACAGTAGAAGAAATTACAAAACTTCGTCGTGAATTGCAAAAAAACGGTGGCGATTACATGGTAACAAAAAATACACTTGCAAAAATTGCAGTTAAAGGCACAGATTACGAAGTATTAACTGAAACTTTAAAAGGACCAATCGCTATTGCATTTGGTTTTGAAGATCCAGTTAGCCCTGCAAAAGTTTTATCAAAATTCATTAAAGATACTAAAAAAGGCGAAATTGTTGCAGCAGCATTAGACGGCAAATTGTTGTCTACAGCAGAAGCAAAAGCATTGGCAAATCTTCCATCAAAAGAAGAAATCTACGCAAAAATGCTTGGCAGCATCAATTCACCAGCATCTGGTATCGTTGGCTCTATCAATGCAGTTATGGCATCACTTACACGTGCTGTTGCAGCAGTTAGAGATCAAAAAGCCGCTTAATTATTGCTATAATTAACGGAAAATCTGCGAGAAATCGCAAAACAAATTAGTAATTACTCAGAAAAATTTATATTGAAAGGAAATTAAAATGAGCAACGTAGAAACTATTTTAGAATCAATTGAAAAATTAACTTTATTAGAAGCAGCAGAATTAGTTAAAGCAATGGAAGAAAAATTCGGCGTTTCAGCAGCAGCACCTGTAGCAGTTGCAGCAGCAGCACCAGCAGCAGCAGGCGAAGCAGCAGATGCAGCAGACGCAGAAGTTACAGTTGTATTAGCATCAGCAGGTGCTAACAAAATCGCTGTATTAAAAGAAGTTCGTGCTATCACTGGCTTAGGCTTGAAAGAAGCAAAAGAATTAGTTGATGGTGCTCCAAAACCAGTTAAAGAAAACGTTAAAAAAGAAGATGCTGAAGCAATCAAGAAACAACTTGAAGGTGCTGGTGCAACTGTAGAAATCAAATAGTTTTCTTTAAACTAAAATTTCAAAAGGACGTTTGTTTATCAAGCGTCCTTTTTTATTGAAAAAGATAAAAATAATAATGTATCAAAACCGTTACAAACAGGCTTTTTAGGATTTACTAAGCATGTGATTTATTTTAAAATTAATTTATAAATAAAATTCGTGTTATTTAATTGAAAATATTTAGCAAAAATTGTGTAAATATTTGTAAATACATGCCAAAAAAATAGCAAATCATGTGATTTAGGGATTTTATTCTAAACAGCAGTGTGTACGGAGCGTTCATGAACATTAGTCCAATTAAGCCACAAATAGAAACAAATTTTGTGGGAAAAGAGCAAAAACCTCAAAAGTTGAAGTATCACAAAGATACTCTTTTAGAGAACAATTTTAAAACCCAACTTGAAATTAAGGGTGATAAATTTAAAAAAGCATTTACAACATACCCTGCAAAAGGGTTAAAAGGTGATAAAAACGCCAATTTTTATGAATTTTTGACAATGGGTACTGTGCCATATCTTATGGGTAGTGCAGCATTGATGGGTGTATTTAACTTTGCAAACAAATATTTTACTCCGTTTGCTCAATCTAAAGCAGGTTCTATAGGTAAGAAAATGGCTTTAGGTGTTGCAATGTATGGTGTGGCAAAAGAAGCATCAAAATCATTGGTTAACGTTCCTGTAAAAGCAATGACTGGTGTTGATACAGAAATGCCTTATGCAAAAGTTGTTGAAGGCTTCCCTAAATTTGAGGGCGATAAAAATACAAAATCAATCGAATATCACAAAGTATTCGAAAGTGTAGAATTCCCTCGTTATGACTTGTTATATGGGAAAACTTTAGAAGATAGAAACACTTATTATGATAAAGTTGCTAAAAAATTAGGCTTAGGCGAAAATTTAGCAAGTTCAGATAAAGAAGTTAAACCTAGATTGAAAGAAATCATTGCTCGTTCAAATACAGCAAAAAGTATTTCATCTTACATGTGGGCAGCAACTGGTGTAGGTGTTGCAATCCAAAAACCTTGGGATAATTTCTTTACTGCAACAACAAAAGGACAAGGTTTTGCAAAAGTTAAAAACGTTGTTCGTTCATTCGGTAACAACTTTGTGAAATCAGTAAAAGACTTATGGACAGGTGGTGCTAACCCTACTACAGTTCAAAAATACGCAGGTAAAGCCTTGATTGGTTTGGCTGTTGCATCAACTGTAATCGGTGTTGCAAATACTGTAATTAACGCAAGAAAATCAGCAAAATTGGAAGATAAAAACGTGTTTGACGAAAACAGAAAGGTTGTGGTGGACTAAGATGGCTATTACCGCAACTAACGGAATCAAAACTCAACAATACATCAAACCTCAAGAAGCAAAAGGTCATTTGGTTTCATCACCAATTATTCCTTCTCCAAAACAAGTTGCAACTGGGGTTAAATACAATATGAAAGCCTTAAAAGACGGCTTTACTGGAAAAGCAAACGACCACCAATTAGGCAAATTGAATGATATCGGTATGAAAGCCGGTGGTGTTGCTCTTGCTGCTTATATTGCAACTCAAAAAGCAACTCCAAAAACAAAATTAATGGAATTTGTAGGCTTAGGCACTTTCTTGGCTGCTATGAAATTATGGCCAAAATTAGCAATTGGTGTTCCTGCAAAAGCAATTCACGGTTTTGACCCAAATCAAGAATACGTAGACAGTTTTGGTAGAAGAAAACCTTTCTTCCAAGACCCTCAATACACTCCTTGGGATTTGTATTCTGATGAAAAATTACAAAAAATCGGCGACAAAATGGGTGTTGACAAAAATGCTCAAGACAGAAACGATTTGACAAAAGCGAATATGAAAAAAATCGCTACTAAAAATAATACTTGGTGGATGTTAACTGCCGGTCTTGCTTCTGCAGTATTCTCTGCATTGGCTTGTAACAAAGCAGAAAAAGTTATTGACCCTGCATTAGAAAAAGTTAACAACGAAAAAGCAGACAAATTGTTGAATAATTTCGATGCAGAAGTTGCAAAACGTTCTGAAAAAACCGCAAAATCAATGACTGCAGATTTAGACAAAATCTACGAAGAAAACAAAGGTCAATCAATCAACGATAAATTATTAGAAAAAATTACTGCAAGATTAACAAAAGGTTTAGACCCTGTTACATCTGACGGTGTTGCAGAAGATATGAAAAATATCTTAGTAAGCGGAAAATCAGTTGTAAACGACTCTTTAGCAGAAACAATTTCTGAAAAATCAAAAGAAGTTTTATCTCAAAGATTGTCAGAAGAACAAGTTGCAAAACTTGCTCCTACAAAAGAAGAATTAACAAAACACTTTGAATCTTCAAATGTAATGGGCAAAGAAGTTTCAGAAGATGAAGCAAATGACGTTCGTATTTCAGTTGCAAGAATGGTATTTGAAAAAGCAAAATCTCAAGGCTTGTCTACTGATAAATTGAAATTCGTTAAAAAAGGTATGGCTGAAGTTGCAGGAAATGCAATCAAAAACAATACAGCATCAGTTTTAGACGAAAACTCTATGAACAAAGTTCGTGAAATTGGTAAATCAATGAGCGAATTGCAAGCAAAAGATTCAGTTCTTACTCAATATGCACAAATTAAAGTTGCTGATAAACCTGAAACTGTTATCGCTAACTACTGGAACACAGTTTCAACTGGCATGATTAAAACTTTAGGCATTGACTTTAAGGAAATGGAAAAAGTTAGAAACAATCGTGAATTAGTTCAAGGTATGGTTAGAGGCAAAATCGAAGAAATTACTTCTGACGATGCAAAATATGAAAAAGCAATTGGCGAAATCGCAAAATCAGTTGCTCAATTAGACAAAAAAATTAAACCAGAAGATACTAAAAAATATGTAGAATTAGTTGGTAAAACTTATGACGATGCTGCAGGCAAATTGTACAACCAAGGTATGGAAGCAACTGCAAACAAATTGACAGCATTATCAGTAAACGGAAAAGGTTCATTGAAACGTGTTAAACAAACATATTTTGAAGAAAGAATTTCAGGTGTTAGAAATTCTTTCTCAAGATTAATCAACACAATGGACGTATATAGAAGAATTTCAAAAGGCGAAATTCCAAACGACGGTTCTTCAAGAGAAGTTAAAGAAGCAATGCTAGAACTTGTAAAACAAACTACATTACAAGGACACTCTTCAGACCACTCAATTAAATTCTACTTCAACAGAAACCAAGACAACTCACAAAACGTTGATAGAAGCCAAGTTGAAATCAAAGACGGTAAAGTTGTAAATAAATACTTCCAAGAAGGTAAAGGTGTAGATATCCCTGGAGATTATGATTTCTATCAAAAAGCAATGAATTTCATGTACAATTCTCCAATGGATAAAGCAACAGTTGATGCGTTGAAAAAAGAAGGTCTTGAACAACAAATCAACACTTACAACAACGAAGTTTATACAAAAATCGGTGGTGCTGATTACTTCACAAAACCAAACCACAAAACATCAGGTGATGTAGGTGCATCTTCAGAATACAAATTCTTATTACTAGGTGTTGCACCTGACGAAATGATGACAAAAACAGTTCAACAAACATATAACTCTCAAAAATGGGGCAAAACTTTCGGAACAGCGGGAGCAGTGTTAACAGGATTAACAGTAGCGGCTCAATTCTTGTTCGGTAAAGGTAAAACAGTTAAATAGGGAAATCGGAATTAATACAATGTCAGTAGAATCAATAAAAGCAAATATCTTAAATGTTCCAGTGAACTTTAAAAAGGCTAGCAACAAAAAAGCACCTGTAAATTTCACAAGCAATACAGAAATGTTTGTTTCAAATCCTTTGAAAAATTATTTAGATGCTCAAGCAGCATTGAATAAAACAATGGTTAAAACTGCAAAACCTGTTGCTAAAACTGACGTTGCAAATGCTCAACAAGTAGCAAAAGTTGAAGATAAAACTGCAAAAACTCCGGTTTATAAAAACAATTTACGCACAATGATGCAAAATGGCGAATCAAAAATTTTGGCTATTATTCCAAGAACTTTCAACGCAAAAGATGAAAACGGTGATGAAAAAATCTCTGGAAACGAAAAACACGGCACATTTTTGAACGCAATTGACAGATTAGATGAAATTAAGGCTCAAGGTTTTAATACATTCCACATTTTACCAATTCACCCAACTGGTAAAAAACACGCAATGGGTTTGGCAGGTTCTTTGTACTCACCTCTAGATTTCTTACAAATTGACCCTAATTTGATTGAAAAAGACGATAAAAGAACTCCTGCAGAACAAGTAAAAGCATTTACAGATGCTTGCCACGAACGTGGAATCAGAGTTATGTTAGATTTACCATCTTGCTCATCTTATGATATGTATTTGGAAAAACAAAACTTAATGGCAAAAGAACGTGATGGTCAAGCAAAAACTCCTCAAGGCTGGAATGATATAAGAATGTTCCAACCATTCGCAGATGAAACAAAACGTGAATTAAATCCGGATTTAGTTGATTTACATAAAAAATATGTTGATATGTGTATTGATTTAGGTATCGACGGAATCAGAGCAGACGTTGCTCGTGCGAAACCTACTGAATTTTGGGATATCATTATTCCATATTCACACTCAAAAGACCCTGAATTTGCTTGGTTAGGCGAAACTTATACTTATGAAGATGCCTCACCTCAAGCAAATATGCCTCAAGATAGACCAGAAGACTCTTTAAGAGCAGGTTTTGATGCTTATTACGGTCAATATCATATTTTCCACGAATGGAAAGGTGCAAAAGACTTAAACCAATTTGTTGAAGAAAACATTGAAATGTCAAACAGATTGGACAAAGGTAAATCTATCATCGGTTCTTTCACCACTCACGATGATATTTCACCAATGTTCCACGGTGGTGTTGAATATTGTAATTTAACTGCGGGTTTACAAGCAACTTTACCAATGTTAAATCCATATTACGTAGACGGCTACCAATCAGGTGATTATTACGTTTACGGTTATGACCACTCAAAATCAGAAGAATCTGAAACAGATTGTAATGAAATGGTTGTTCACTATGGTAAATTAGATATCTTCAACAAATCAAGAAAACCAGGTGGAAAAAATCCTGAAATTGGCGAATTTATGACAGAATCTTTCAAAATGAGAGATACATATAAAGACGTTATTACAAAAGGTTCTTTCATTGAATTAGACAAGAAAAACGATAAAGATGACCAAATTATCGCTTATGCAAGACACAAAGACGGAAAAACTTTATTAGTTGTAGGTAACAAAAATATCAACAGAAACGTAACTGCAACAGTAAAAGTTCCAACAATGAAAGCAACTCAAGAGTTGAAAAACTTATTACCTGCATACGGTAAACAATCAAAATACCAAGCAGGCGAAGGCGAATTGAAAGTTGATTTAGCACCATCAAGAATTCACGTGTTTGAAATCGACACTCCAAATATCGAACAAGCCTCAGATAAGGTTTTTAAACAAAATTTATAATGACAAACATTAAATAACACGTAGAGATATTGGGATATGAAAATATCCCTTTTTATTTGTAATATAATTGAAAAATGACTAGTAAATTTTTAAACAAAAATAATATCGTAAATATTTTAGTATTTTTTGCAATTTTAATCGTTGCGACAGTTGTTAGATTTGCTTGTATTGACAAGGCTTCGGGGCTTTGGTACGACGAGTTGGTTATGTATAATCATGCGGTGCAAGCGAATTTGAATGACGTAATTTTATGTGCGTTGTCTGAAGATGTTCATTTGCCGTTGTATCAAGTGTTATTGCATTGTTGGGCTAAACTTTTCAGTTTTTCAGATTTTTCTTTGAGAAGTTTCTCTGCGATTTGCGGAATTTTTACAGTTATTTTCGGATTTTTTATCGGAAAAACTTTGAAATCAAATTTGGTTGGATTTTTTACGATGGGAATTTTTGCAATAAATTCTTTTCTTATATATTATTCGCAAGAAGTAAGAATGTA
Source organism: Alistipes senegalensis (assembly GCA_963620955.1). Lineage (GTDB taxonomy): Bacteria > Cyanobacteriota > Vampirovibrionia > Gastranaerophilales > Gastranaerophilaceae > UBA6984. The sequence continues at coordinate 33,400 of CAVFCO010000163.1, forward strand.
CGAACTTTTGGCGATGTTTTCGACATTAAATTTGCTATGCCTAGCCAAAATTTATAAAGATAATTCAAAAAAACTTTGGTATCTGTTTTGGATAATCTCTGCATCAGGCTTGATTTTAACGTATACTATTGCGATTTTGTATGTTGCTATTCAAGTATTGTTTTTCTTAGTTTTAAGAAGAAAAGATTTTTTAATTCCGACAATTATTTTGACAATTTTAAATCTGCCAGTTATTTGGTATTTATTGGTTTTTAAAGATAAATTCGCAAATTTTATAACAGGCTTTTATTCTGATTGGTCAAGTTTGTTTGTTGTTATACAAAATTTCTTCACACCAAAACTTGTTGGGCTAGGCACAAATCCGCCACATTATATTGGAGAATTTATTTCAAAATTCAGTTTTACAGACTTCGTTTTTGTAATAATTCCGATAATTATTGCATTGTACTGCATTTTTGTTTCTGTAAAAAACTCAAAATTTGCTAGATTTACTGTTTTAATATCATTATCATTTTTGTTAATTGAAATTTTAGCATTTGTGTTTACCGATTTCAAAATTTTATCAAGATATGTAATTTTAATTTTACCAAACTTCCTTGTATTAATGAGTTTGGCTATTTCTGAAAATAAAAATAAATTGACAATTAGTTTGATTAGTTTATTTTTGGTTTTGAATTTTAGTTATTTATGTGTTTCTCAAAATTCTGCATTTAGACTTCAAAGAGTTGGATATTTGCCTCTAGCAAAATTGCTAGAACAAAATAATATCAACGATAATGACGTAGTCGTTGTTTGGAACAGAAAAGAAGTTTTGATGAAGTATTTAGATAAAAAACTTTTCGTTTTCAGCATTTTGAAAGATTTTGCCTATAAATCAGAGTTTATGTTTGAACTTGAAGACGAACTAAACAAAGTTGATGAAAACGGTAAAAAAGAACTTTTGAGAGATTATTTTAAATCAAAAATTGTTCCGATGAATACACTGTATCTTACTCAATACTTGGTTACAGGCATGCATAAAGACCAAAAACTTATGATTGTAGTAAGCGATTATTTTGATAACTTTGACCAAAACGAATTTTTGAAAATAGTTAATAACGACAAAGATTACAAAAATATTTCTTATAACAACTTAATAACTCTAAAATCCTTGTTGGATTTGAGGTTTATTTGTGATAAAAATTTAAAATATAAAGGAAAGACACAAGCCGAGTCTTTTGTTGTTTACGTTTATGAAAAGTAAGTAGGGATAAATGAAAGAAAAAATATTTGCATATATAAAAGAGAATTACAGAGAAACTGCAATTGTTGTCTGCATAACGATTTTTGCCTTAATGCTAAGATTGATTATGTTGCAAAATTACGGAGATTTATGGCTAGATGAAATGTATTCTTGGTATTTTGCACATCAAAAAAATGTGTTTTTATCAGTTTTTGAACTGCTAAAACAAGATTTACATATGCCTTTGTATTTTATAATTTTGCATTTCTGGACTAAAATTTTTGCTCAATCAGATACGTCAATGCACTTGTGTACATTGATTTTAACCTTACCTTTAATCCCTTTAAGTTTTTATACAATAAAATCTTTGTTCAGTAAAAAAGCGGGATATTACACAGCAATATTACTTGCGATAAACACTTTTGGAATTTATTATTCTATTGAAGTAAGATTTTATGGATTAGTTTTTGTTTTGGCTTTGTTGAGTGCATTTTTATTTGTAAAAATGCTTGAAAACTTTGATGAAAAGTACACTTTAGCCTTTATAATTGTTCATTCGTTGTTGATATATACATTCACAATAACTCCGCTTTTAACCTTGTGTTACGCACTTGTTGGTGGAATTTATGTTTATAACAATAAACCAGAATTTGTAAAACAATTTTGGAAAAATTTTGGAATAGTTTTTGCGGTTGCGATTCCAGCGATTATTTTCACAATTTATAATTACGTTGTAATGCACTCAACTCTATGCTCTTTTTCAAAAGACATTTACGCATTTAGTTGGAATATTATTTATGATATTTTGGAAAACTTCTTTTCAAGTGAAAACTTCCAAATTATGACTCGAAACATAAATGTTTACCGAAATATGTTTGAAAATGTTCAAAATCCATTTTATTTTGGCTTTGTATTTATCCCTGTATTAATCGGGGTTTTAGGACTTTTAAAATCATTTACAGCAAAAAATGAAAGATTATACTTATTTTTCTTCCCATCATTGTTATTTTTAATGTTTGCATTACTACTTGGTGGTGCAGGTGTAATCTCATTTTTAACAAGATATACAACAATAATTTATCCTGTAGTTCTTGCCGTTGCGTGCTATGGACTTTCTCAATTTAAAACAAAACATTTGGCTACCGGAATTTTTTCAATATTTATTTTATTGAACTATTTGTATGTATTCCTTATGCCGATTAACATTTTCACAAATCCAAGAAAAGAGTTAGGCAATTTAACTCAAGTGATGAACGAAGTTATAAAACCAACTGATGAGGATTTGATTTTAATTCCATACTCAGGAAGCAAAGTTATGAAATATGTTCCACACGGAACTTTCATTGATTTCAATGCAGATGACGGATTGTTGCTAAAAGATAATAATTCAAGAAGTTTTTATTTTGATAAAATTTTCTACACAAATTTGAACAGAATTAACATAAAAGCAATTTTGCAACCATACGTAATGAATAACGAGCCTTTTGAATTGTATGAAATTCGTTTAAGAGATTTTTATTTTGATAAAATGAAAAAAGGTCAAAAATTCATAATAATTTCTTACAGAAATAGTTTTACAATGCCAATAATTCTAAATTGGGAACAATTGAAAAAGCAAGAGGTTTACGACTCTTTGAATATGTTCACCTTTTTGATGAGCAAAATTACAAAGGATAGTGTTCAACTTGCAAATAAATATTTAAAACCTGTAAACGAATACACTGATACCGAAAGAGATTATTCAATTTTTGTTTATGAAAAACAGTAAAAATTTATTTTTTATGATAAAATAAAGAAAAATCAGGAGATAATAATGGAAAATTTAAGAGAAAAATATGAAGTAGTAATTGGGCTAGAAGTTCACGCTCAATTAAAAACAAAATCAAAAATTTTCGCACCAGATGGTTGCGAATTCGGTAGCGAACAAAATACAGAAATCAGCCCTATTACATTAGGTATGCCAGGGGTATTACCTGTGTTGAATAGAGCAGTTGTAGATATGGGTATTTTGACAGGTTTAGCATTAAACTGTGAAATCGCTGAAAAATGCAAATTCGACAGAAAACAATATTTCTACCCAGACCTACCAAAAGGATATCAAATTTCACAATATGATGAACCAATTTGTGGAAAAGGTTACTTGGTTGTAAACGGTAAGAAAATTGGTATTACAAGAGCCCACTTGGAAGAAGACGCAGGAAAATTAGTTCACGCAGGTGCAGACGGTCTTGCTGGTTCTTCTTATTCATTAGTAGACTTAAACAGAGCAGGAACTCCGCTTTTAGAAATCGTTTCAGAACCTGATATGCGTTCTCCTCAAGAAGCAAGACAATACGTTGAAGAATTGAGAAACATTGTACGTTATATTGGTGTTTGCGACGGTAACTTAGAAGAAGGCTCAATGAGATGTGATGCAAACATTTCAATTATGCCAAAAGGTTCTGATAAATTCGGTACTCGTGCTGAAATCAAGAACGTAAATAGTTTCAAGGCTCTAGAAAGAGCATTAGAATATGAAATTGATAGACAAATCGAACTTGTGGAAGACGGCGAAGAAGTTGTTCAAGAAACAAGACTTTGGGACGACAATGCGGGTGTAACTCGTTCTATGCGTGGCAAAGAAGATGCTCACGATTACAGATACTTCCCAGAACCTGATTTGATGCCTCTTTCAATTTCAAGAGAATGGGTTGAAAAAATCAGAGAAACAATGCCTGAATTACCAGAACAAAAACGTCAAAGATATATGAACTTAGGTTTAAGCGAATATGATGCTAGCGTTGTTGTTGAACAAATGGATTTGGCAATGTTCTTTGATGAAGTATTAAAATTGGGTGCAAATCCAAAAATCGCTGTAAACTTCTTAATGGGTGAAATTTCGGCATACTTAAAAGACCAAAAACTTTCATTGAATGAAACTAAATTAACTCCAGAAAACTTAGTTGAATTGATTTCATTAATCGAAAAAGCAACAATTTCAAATAATATCGGTAAACAAATTATCGTTGAAATGATGCAAAACGGCGAAAAAGCATCTGCTATCGTTGAAAAGAAAGGCTTAAGCCAAATTTCTGATACTGGTGCAATCAAGGAAATTGCTCAAAAAATTATTGATGCAAATCCAAGCCAAGTTGAAGCATATAGAGGCGGTAAAGACAAATTGTTTGGCTTCTTTGTTGGTCAAGTAATGAAAGAAACAAAAGGTAGAGCAAACCCTCAATCTGTAAACGAAATCTTAAAAGAATTACTTGGCTAATACAAAACAAAAGGAAAATTAGTTTATGGCATTAATTCCCTCAAAAAAAACTTGCATGGACTTAGAAATTCATGAGCAACCTGCAATTTTAGGTAAAATTATTGAAGAATATATTTCTGATGACGGAAAAGTTCTAATTGATTTGCCTAACGATATAAAAAATATTGTTTTGGTTGCAAGTGGTTCATCTTACCATTGTGCAAGATTTGGGGCAGACCTGTTTGGTCAAGTTGCAGATATTTCAGCAAGAGCAATTTATTCTAGCGAATATTTGTTAAAACCGAAAGCACCTGATAGCAAAGATCTTTTATATATCTTTATCACTCAATCAGGCGAAACCAGTGATACTTTGCGTGCTGCAAAACGAGCAAAACAATTGGGTATGCGTATTGCGTGCATTACAAACAATGCAAAATCTTCAATGAACGCACTTGCAGATTATTCAATGAATTGTTTTGCGGGTATTGAAAAATCAATTGCCGCAACAAAATCGTTCACCGCTCAAATGTTATGCGTTTATATTTTTGCGTTAAAATATGCTCAAATGCGTGATATCGATGTATCTAAACGAATAGAAAGCCTAAGAACTTTACCAGAAGTTATTCTTCAAACTTTCGATATGCAAAAGAAAATTCAACAATTTGCAGGCATGTTGAAAAAAGAAAAGAACTTCATTATCACTGCAGACGGAATTTCTTATGCTTTGGCAAAAGAAGCAGCCTTGAAAATAAAAGAAACATCTTACTTGAACGTAACTGCAATAATTCTTGGAGAATTTATGCATGGTCATGTTGCAGTATTGAACAACAAAATGCCATTGATTTACGTTTCAGCCTCAGGAGTTTCTTATTCTGCAGCGAAAAACTTAGAAAAAATCAAAAAGGACTACAATCCTCCAATTTATATCATAGGTCGTTCTCACGAAAGAATTACTCCAAACTTCAATATAACAGTTGAAAATGACGATTCAGTTTTGAGAATGTTCTCAAATGCAGTAGTAATCCAAATGTTGGCATTAGAAATTGCAAAGAAACTTGGAAGAAATGTTGATAAACCAAAAGGATTGGTAAAAGTAGTAAAAGAAAACTAACCGAGAGGTTAGTTTTTCTTATCTTTGAGTTAAAATAAAATTAAAAGTAGACAATAAAGGTAAAAAATATGTGGGATTATTCAGAAAAAGTAATGGATCACTATAGAAATCCAAGAAACGTAGGTAAAATAGACAACCCTGATGCGGTAGGCGAAGCAGGTTCTTTGGCTTGTGGTGATTCTTTAAAATTATATTTAAAAATCGAAAACGGCATTGTAACTGACGCAAAATTCCAAACTTTCGGTTGCGGTTCTGCGGTTGCAAGTTCAAGTATTTTGACAGAAATGATTATCGGAAAACCTATCGAAGAAGTTAGAAAAATTTCAAACAAAGATATTGCAGACCAATTGGACGGCTTACCTCCAGAAAAAATGCACTGTTCTGTAATGGGACACGAAGCGTTGGAAGATGCTTTGAAAAATTACTTCAACGATGAAATGGAATTTGATTTGTCAAAAACTGAAGACAAATTGATTTGCCAATGTTTTGACGTTCACGAAAGCCAAATTCTTGAAGCAATTGAAGTGAATAAATTAAAAACAGTTGACGAGGTTACAAATTACACAAAAGCCGGCGGTGCTTGTGGAAAATGCCGTACAACAATCAAGGCTATTATTGATAAATACTGGGAAAAACAAGATGCGGACAAACCAAAATTAACACCGACACAAAAAATCTTGAAAATTAACAGTGTTATTGAAAACCAAATTTCACCTGAATTACAAAAAGACGGCGGAGATATTGAACTTGTTGATATTGAGGACAACAAAGTTTATGTAAAACTTCGTGGTAAATGTTCAGGTTGCAAAAATTCTCACATGACATTGAAAGTTTTTGTAGAACAAACTCTACAAGAAACAGTATCAAAGCAAATTGAGGTTATTGAGGTACAATAATGAACAACATAATTTATTTAGATAATAACGCAACAACAAAAGTTGATGAACGAGTTTTAGAGGCTATGCTTCCATATTTGCAAAACGAATATGCAAACCCATCGAGTATGTATGATTTTGCAAAGGAATCATCAAATGCGATTAACGTTGCAAGAAAACAAGTTCAAGAATTTTTGGGTGCATCAAGTGAAAGAGAAATTTTCTTCACTTCTTGCGGTTCTGAAAGTGCAAACACAGCAATAAAAGGTGTTTTATCTAATAATAAAACAAAACGTCATATCATCACAACTGCGGTAGAACACCCTTGTGTCTTGAATTTGTATAAATACTACGAAAAACAAGGATATAAAGTTGATTATATCGGTGTAAATTCAAACGGTGAATTGAATTTGAATGAACTTCAAGAAAAAATTACCGATGAAACTGCACTTGTTTCTGTAATGTGGGCGAATAATGAAACAGGTATTATTTTCCCTGTTGAAAAAATTGCAGAACTTGTAAAAGAAAAAAATCCGTCAACTGTTATTTATGTTGATGCGGTTCAAGTTGCAGGTAAAATCAATATTGACGTAAAAAACACAAAAATTGATATGTTGGGTGTTTCAGGACACAAATTCCACGCACCAAAAGGTATAGGTGTTTTGTATGTAAAAACGGGTACAATCTTTTCACCTCTAATCATTGGCGGACACCAAGAACGAGGTAAACGTGCCGGCACAGAAAATGTTCCATATATCGTTGGTATCGGTAAAGCCGCTGAATTGGCTCATGCAAGTTTGGATTACGAACTAAAAGTAGTTAAAAGATTAAGAGATAAACTTGAAACAGGCATTTTGAAAAACGTGTTTAATGCAAGATTGAATACATCTTTAACAAACAGAGTTCCAAATACTTCTAATATTGGTTTTCAATATATTGAGGGCGAATTAATCTTGCTACACTTGAGCGACATGGGAATTTGTGCAAGTTCTGGTAGTGCTTGTACTTCAGGTTCTTTAGAACCAAGCCACGTGTTGCGTGCAATGGGCGTACCGTTCACAGCACTTCACGGTAGCATAAGATTTTCTTTGAGTCGTTTTACAAAAGAAGAAGAAATTGATTACGTAATCGAAAAACTTCCACCAATTATTGAAAAATTGAACAGAATTTCTCCATACCAAGAGGAATTGGAAGCACTTCGAAACTTGAAGTAAGTAAACTTTTGTAAAATATGCTTGCAATCGCCAAAAATCAAGTATAATCCTTAATAGAATAGAATAGAATAGAATAGAATAGAATAGAATAGAATAGAATAGAATAGAATAGAATAGAATAGAATAG
>CAVFCO010000164.1:0-6253 GCA_963620955.1 Alistipes senegalensis
CATGAGTACTGTCTATACAACATTCCCATTTAACATTTCTTGAATTTGGAGCAATTACTTCTACTAAAAAACATAAATCATTTGGAGTTTGTAATATTTGATTTTGCATTTTTATATAAGTCTTTTGAGCAGAAGACGAATTCATTGTATTATGTTTATTTTTCATTTCTACATATATTTTTTGATTTGTTATAGGATTTGTATAAATAACATCCCAGCCCGTCTTGGGTACAATGCAATTTTTTAAATATTCAAAGATATTTTGATGAAAATATCCAATAGCATTTGTATTACTTTATCACGTTGTCTAAAAATTTCATTATTAATAATTTCTTCATAAGTTTTATTATAAATATTTTTATCAAATAAAAGTTTTATTGGATCAATAACATTTGAGTTAAACCTTTTCAAATCAATAGATTTTAAAATTTGACCATATGTATCAATAGTATTTTTTACATGTTTTTCTAAATCAACTTGCGATATAAACTGTATTTGATATTTCATTATTTTTCTCCAATTTTTCTAAAGTATTCCTTATACTGCATCCTATTTCTTTAGCCAAATTTACAGGAACAGCATTACCAATTTGTTTATATTTTTCGTTTAGACTTCCACAAAATTTCCAATTTTCTGGAAAAGTTTGTATTCTAGCATTTTCTCTATAACTAAATGGTCTAACTTCCAACGGATGACAACGATCAGTTTGTTTCATACCAGGACTTGTTAAGACAGTAAGACTTGGTTCATTTAAACTAATCCTTCTTAAGATGCCTGTTCGTCCACCACCCATATACCAACAAGATTTCATATATTCTTTAGCAATATTAGGATCTATATCTTTCCAGTATCCACCTGCAGGAACTAAAGAAAATATTTCCTTTTTATACTGACTATATTGAGCACATTCCTCTTTATTTGGTTTTTCATCTAATTTTATATCTTTAATTGTTGGTTTGTAAGAATATTCTTTCGGAAACTCAAAATTACTTTCTTCTACTAAATCATTTCTAATTCCAATTGTAATTAGGCGTTCTCTTTTTTGAGGAACACCATAATTCCAAGCATTCAAAACTTTATGATAAGTTGTATAATCTTCATCTTCAAAAATATTTAATATTGTTTTATAAGTTTTTCCTTTATCATGTGTTAGTAACCCTCTTACATTTTCAAACAAAAACATTTTTGGTTGCAACTTATGCAAAAAAGTAGCATAGTGATAAAACATTGTACCTCTTACATCTTCTAAGCCCAATCTTTTTCCTGTATAACTAAAAGATTGACACGGAGCACCACCTGACAACAAATCTAAATCATACTTTTTTATATGAAATTCATTTTCTAAATTTCTATTAGCAACATTTTTAATATCTTCAAATAAAACATTCCAACTTGGTCTATTTGTTTTCAATGTCTCTGTTGCAAATTTATTAAATTCCACAAGCCCAATATGGTGAAATCCAGCTTCTTCTAAACCTAAAGCCAATCCTCCAGCACCAGCAAATAATTCAATTGATGTAAATTGATTTTTCATATTTATCCCTACTCGAATTTTACCATAAATAATTTATATAAACTATTTTCAAAAAAAAGGCGATATTTCTATCGCCTAAGTTCTATTTTTTCCTTTTTCCTTACCTAAATTCTATTTTGACATAATGGCACCTTTTGCTTTATTTAGCCATTCTGTACCTGTTTTTAACCATTCTGCAGGTTTTCCTGTTGAGAAGAATTTATCTACAGAACCTTTTAAATTATCAAGACCTTTGGAAATTTGGTTTCTATGTCCATAGCCCAACAATGCACCGCCAACTAGCAAGATTGTTGCAGCAAGAACACCTTTTTTACCTGAAAATGCACCACTAGTTTGTGTCGAACGTGATGTTCCAACAACATCTCTAGCATCACCTGTCATTGTCATTGTACCTTTTGGAATTCCTGGTTGTGCAGTCAATCCACCACCATCACAAGCATATTTTGGAGGTTTTGGACGTGCTACTATTCCACCACCATCGCATGTTCCCATTGTTACTCTTGGCAAAGATTGAGGAGCAAATGAAGTCATTTTATTTTATTTCCTTTCAGCAAAAAATTATATTCCTACTACACACATATATAAAAACATGCTACAACCAAGAATTGACAAGATTATAGCATGTTTATTAACTTTTGTAATAAAGGTTTTTATTATTCAAGATATGGAAGAGTTACAACCATTTTTCCTTTATCTTCTGATTTTGTCATTTTCTTAAAATCAACATTTCTATCCAATAAATATGTTTGTTGCATATTCATCATATTCTCTTTATCGCCTTTTTTAATTTCATTTGAACCTTCAATTTTTAAGATATTATTGTTTTCAACTGAAATATTTATGTTTTTTGAATTATTACCAAAAGGTTTTAAGGCAATTGTCAAAATATAAGAATTGTCTTTTTCTGCGATATTTACAGGATTTGGCATCATTCTGCCAACAACTGCAATTTCTCTATTCATATCACGAGATATTTGTCTATCCATATTTCGCATCATTTTTTCTGCTTTACGCATTTGATGTTCAGGACTAAGCATTGTTTTTATCGTAAAATCTGCTACAAAATAAAATGCTAAAAATGCACCAATAATTGTACCGATGAAAATTACCGCATATTTTAAGCAACCCTCTTTGCATTTGCAAGTTTTTTCTTTTCCTAATTCAATATCCATAAAATTTCTCCTTATTATTTTCTACATAATATTTATATTCAATTCCAAAGAAAAAGACAATTACCGAATTTGGCAATTGTCTTTTCATTTTTTATTAAATAACTTATGCGATTGCTTGGTTTGAAACTTGATCTAACAAAGCGATTGTTCTTGGGAAGTATTGTTGTAAATATTGAGAACGTATTGCCAACAATTCGTGAGTTTTTGGTGTTGTTAACAATGCATTTGATTCAGCAATTGTTTCACCTAAACCACCTAATTCACCACCGTAGTGAGTAACTTTGTTGATAAAGTAGTCGATGTGATCACGTTGAGTGTCAGGAAATGCTTTGTTGAAAGCAGTTCTTTCTTCATCGTATGTTTTTTGAATTTCTTTGTTTTCAGACATTGATTTGAACAATGTATTTTCGTATGCTTCATCACTTGAACCATCAACATCTCTGAAATCTCTAGCGTGTCCTAATTCGTGCATGATTACGAATAAGTTTGAACCAGAGTGGATAGATTTATCGCTTGGATCATAGTATGATTCTAAAACGTCTTTGCTACCAACTAATTTTCTAGTTGTTTGAGCAACTTTGAATAATTCTTCACCAGGCATTGCTTTCAATGATTTCAAAATTTCTTTTTTGTTACCAGAAATTTGTTTGTCGATTGAAATTGTTGCTCTACGTTTTTTATTGTTCATATCCATTACGTTAACACTGTGTTCGTCAACTGTAATATCATATTTTTGGTCATTTTTCGTAGAAACAAAGTGGTTGTCATCAATTACTTCGAAAGTATTTGAGTTGTTCAAAAGAACTTTACCATTTTTGTCTGTAATTTTGTAGTCTACAATTCTATTTCCTTTAGGGTCATCTTCGTAAGAATATTCAGTTTTTGTACCGTCTAGAGAAACCATGTTTTTAGTGATTTTTGTAATACCAGTTTTCTTATCGATTTTACCTTCACTTACAATTGTTTCTTTTCCTTTAGGGTCAACGTATTTGATATCAAAAATACCGTTAACTTCTGATGGTGCTGTATATTCTTTTCTTACAACTTTACCTGCTTTATCTTTAACAACTCTGATTTCGTGAGTTGCTGTAGGATAACCTTGATCATCAACAGATAATCTAACTTTTGAAGTTGTATTATTTCTTAAGTCGTTTACTTTTTTGATTTGATAAATTTGACCTTTAGATTGGTACAATGACATGTTTTCGATTGCTTCACGCTTCAAGTTTTTATCTAAAAGTTCTGTGTTAATTTGGTTATCTTTTGTAGCGGCTTGGATTACAAATTCGTTTGTATCATAAGCATTACCATTGAAAACGATTTCTTTTAAGTTATCGCCCATTGCTTTTTCCATATCAAGAACTTTAGAAGAAACTTTGTCAATTTTACCTTCTAAAGCAGGAGTTACAGTAATAAGTGCAACGTTTTGACCAGATAATTGAGTTTTAATTAACGGTTTTGCTTCTTGTAATTTTTCTGCACCGTAAGTAGTAGCAACATCTGCTAAAAATACAACTTCTTTATCTTTGTATTTACCTACGTTTTTGTTATCTTTCTTTGGTTCAACAGCAAATGCAGTTGTTACATCTAAAACATCTTTCTTTCTTGATGCTAAATCAACAATAGTTTTACCTTTTAAGAAAGGAGTTGCAGCCAAAGATTTAACTGAATTCCATTTTTCAGGTTCATCGTTCAAAATTGCTTTTAAGTTGCTTAAATCTTTTTTGCCGAATTTTGGTACAGAGATTTTACCTTTAACACTTTTTGATGCTTCTAAAGATTTCATAGCATCATCAATATTAAAACCTTTTTTCTCAAAAGAATCAGGTGCTTGATCTGGTAATTTACGAGTTCTTTCTGCTCTTTTCGCTGTTTGAGTTGTTTGTACTGCACCTACATTGTTAATTTGCATGTTGTCCATCTATATTTCCTTCTTTATTCTGTATTTGCAAAATATATCTCTAATTCTACTATAGCATGAAAAAGCGTCAAAAATTTATTTGCTATTCTAATAGCAATATAACTTAAAATTTTTACAAAAATTTACATAGTAGCAAGCCTGCATTCAAGAAGCAATCGCAACACTATAACATTGAAGTTTTTGTTTTATCGTCATACCGTTTTGTATATTTTTAGTCATGCCGTATTTATTATGGCATCTGTTTCATTAATTATAGATATCGCATACAGTATGACAAACAGATAACATGTCGCCCCGCACTTGTTGCGGGGTCTAAAAAATACCGCAATGCGTTCTCTAACGTTCACTTATGCGGTATGACGAACTGCGATGATACTAACAACCGTCATTTTGCACTTTACGGAATTTAAAAACATAAAAAATGCCGTAATAAATACATCAAGACAACTATTAGTCAGAGTTGCACAATAAAAATAATTTACAAAATTCTATTATTATTTACTCAATTTTGTTTCCAAAACGGCAATTGTGCGTGGGAAGTTTTGTTGCAAGTATTGAGAGCGAATTGCAAGAGGTTCATAAGATTTACCCTCTGACAATATTGCGTTTGATTCTGCAATTGTTTCACTCAAACCGCCTGTTTCACCGCCGTAGTGGTTCAATGTATTCATAAAATAATCCATGTGTTCTCTTTGAGTGTCTGGATATGCTTTAAAGAATGCTTGTTTTTCTTCTTCAAATGCTTTGTTTACATCTTTATCCATTGTAAGAGATTTTTTCATAGATTCTTCAATATTTTTCAAATCATCATCAACATCACGGTAATCTCTTGCGTGTCCTAATTCGTGCAAGAATAAAAATTCGTCGCTACCTGATGAAATAGAACGGCAAGAACCGTTATAATATGAATCTAGTGGGTCTTTGATGCTTTCTAAAAAGTCTACTGTTTCACCAAGTTTGATTAATTCTTCCCCTGGGAATTGTTTCAATGTAGAAATTAATTGTTTTTTATCACCAATAAAATTATCTTTTGCAGTAAATTTCGCTTTTTTATTTTTATCTTGCAAACTTTGTGCTGAAATTTCGTTTTCATTCACGTTAATTTCATACATATCGTTTCCTTTTGAAGAAATAAATTTGTTTTCATTTATAACTTCAAAAGTTTGACTCTTATTCAAAAGGACTTTTCCGTTTTTGTCTGTAATTTTATAATCAACAATACGATTGCCTTGTGGGTCATTTTCGTATAAATATTGAGTTCTAACTCCCTCAGGTGAAGTCATATCTTTTTTAATTGAAATAATACCTGTTTTCTTATCAATTTTACCTGAAGAAAGTACCTTTTGTTTGCCCTCTGGAGTTTGTCTTACAATATCGTAAACACCGTTCACTTGTGAGTGAGAAGTATATTCGTAATATTTAAGTTTATCGTTTTTATCTTTTACAATTCTAACTTCGTTTTCAAAAACGGGTCTACCAACCTCTTTATCCTCACGCAAAGTAACTTTAGAAACTGTATTGCTTCTAAAATCCGTTGCTTTTTTTACAAAATATTTTTTACCATTTGGAGTTGTATAACTTGTTGTATCTTCAATGGCTTCTTGTTTTAAATTTTTGTCTAAAATT
>CAVFCO010000165.1:0-2133 GCA_963620955.1 Alistipes senegalensis
ATGCCGTATTTATTACGGCATCTTTTATTCAACTTTAAGATACCGCAATGCGTTCACAAGTATTCACTTATGCGGTATGACGAAATTATGTCACCCCGCACTGGTTGCGGGGTCTTATTAAAGATACCGAAAAATCCGCAAATAAAAAGTCTGTCAAAATTACGACAGACATTAAATAAACACGAGGATATTAAGAGAGAGAGTATAAAAAATCTTTTTTTCCCGAACAAAGTATATAAAAAATACCTCATTCCTTATTCTTTTTAATTAAATCTTATTCTTGCTTAAAACTTTTCCTTTATTACGTTTTGCTATGTTTCTCTTTAAGTTTTGTTCCTTACTCTTATATTAAGTATTTCTCTTTTCAAAAATTGCCTTTTTGAAATAATTTCTACTTAACAAACCTTAACATAAAAATAGACATGCAATCGAAAACTGCATGCCTATTTTATTTGATGTTATTTTTAACGATTATTTTTTGTAAATAACAGTTAATTCATCACCTGGGTTCAATGCTGAATCATTTACTGAACTTGGTAAGATTAAGTATCTTACTTCGTCGCCTAATTCATAAAGAACACCAAATGTTCCGCTTACGATTAATTTTGCTGAATCGTATACATAGTAACCAGTTGTTAATGCTGATTTACCTACGTTTCTCAAACCAGCCATTGGTTGTAATGAGAAAGTATCAGCAGCAGCGTTTGACCAGTTATCCATAAATCTTTCGCCATCGTTAGCAGTTTGTGTAGCACCTGCAGCAATTGTTCTTGCAGCAACACCACCAACTCTACCAGCAGCAGAGAATGGAGCAGCAACTAAACGTGCAACAAAGTTTGTTGTTTTTGCTTTGTCCATGCCTGCAGCGTTTGTAGGGATTTCAGCCTTAACGCCTTTGTTTTCGATTGTGTTGAATTTAACTTTTACATATCCAGGGTTTTTAACACCAGGACGAACAACTTCAACGATTTCACCTTTAACAGTTGAACCTGCTGCGAATGTTTTACCAGCAACAACTGCATCTTCTAAAGTTTTTGCATAGAATGATTCGCCGATGTTTGAGTGTCTAGCATCAACTCTTTCAGTCATTTTAACTCTAACTGCTGAAGTGTTCATTTTTGAGTTGATTAATTCAGCATTGTAGTATTTGCTGTTGCTTAAAGCACATACTAATCTGTATAATTGTTCTGTTGTTAAGTATTTGTCGCTAGCAACTTTGTCCAAGTTTGGAAGGTTGTCTAAAATACCAGAATTCATAACTTTTTTAGTTGGGTAAATAGCCCATCTTGGGATTTCTTGCATTTCATATTTACCAGCCAATTTGTCAAGAACTAATGATTTATCCATCATTTTGTTGTTTAACAATTGAGCCAATGTTGCGAAAACTTCTGCTTTTGTAATTTTTTGGTCTGGACGGAAGTTTTTGTCTGGGTAACCAATCATTACGTTGCTACCTAATGCTCTGTAGATGTAAGATTGTAATTTGTGACCTGCAACATCTTTGTATTGGTATTTTGTTGCAACTGTAGGCATGTTCAAGCCTGCTGCTAATGCGTGAGCCATTTCGCCACGTAATACAGGTGAATTTGGTTTGAATGATTCGCCTAAAATTGTTTTTAAGTCTGCTAATAACATTTGTGCTTGAGATTCAATCAAAACGTTTTCTTTGTCTTGGATTGTGAAAGCACCGTCTACTTTAACTACTTTGTTTCCTAAGTAGTAGTTACCTTCATAAGGTGTTTGAAGAGATTCGCCAAACAATGTTGGGTGAGCATATGCTTCTGTATTTGCAACTTCTACTGCAAATGCACTTGTTGAAGCGATGAATAATGCTACTATTGTTGCGAATAAAGTGTTCAATAATTTCATTTCATACTCCTTTTTACTATATTGAAATTAATTTATACAATATACATTCACGAAATATTATCTTATAAACAAATTTTTTGTACAATATACCTATATATAACTATATAATAAAAGTTAACAATTAGCGAAAAGCCTTTTGTGAGTGGTGAATAAATTTTGTCAGGTTGTCCAAGTTCAAATACATATTAGACTAAAAGAAATTTTTTTAGGAAACTAATAAAAGAAAGGAGTCTAATATGACACAGATAAAAAATGTATGGAACT
>CAVFCO010000166.1:0-28874 GCA_963620955.1 Alistipes senegalensis
ACAAGAGGTTAAAATGTCAAAAGAACCTCCGACAAAAAAACAACTTTATTATTACGACCGTTTGTGTAAAAAATATAGTATAGAAAAAAAAGAAACATCTGATTTGTCAAAATTAGATTTAAAGAAAATGATAGGTGAAATTATAGATGAGCATTCGAGAAATTGTGAACATATTGACCTCTGCGGGGATTGAAGAAAACGAAGCAAATGCTGAAGTTAAACTTTTGATAGAAAAATTCTGCGAACTTAGTGCCGTTGATATTATCATGGGTAAAAAACTTGATAATGCAAAATTAAACACTGTTCGTCAAAAAGCAGAGGAACGAGCAAGAACTCGAAAACCTATTCAACAAATTATCGGATACGGCTACTTTATGGGCGAAAAATTTGAAGTTTCGAAAGACACTCTTATTCCTCGAGATGAAACAGAATTTTTGGTTAGAAAAGCCGTCGATATCATCAACAAAAACAATTACAAAATGGCACTAGATGTCGGCACGGGAACAGGCTGTATCGCTTGTATGGTCGCAAGAAACAGTGTTGCACAAGTTATTGGGCTAGATATTTCATCAGAAGCCTTGCAAATTGCCCTAAATAACGCATCAAGATTAAATTTGTACAACAAAGCAATTTTTAGAAAATCAGATATTTTTTCAAACGTTAGAGAAAGCGAAAAATTTGATATCGTAATCTCAAATCCGCCGTATATTCCTTTGAGCGAAAAGGCTACAATTCAAAAAGAAGTAACTTTTGACCCTGATTTGGCACTTTACACTAACGACGAAAAAGGTCTAGAATTTTACGAAAAAATTACAAAAGATGCACCAAGAGTTTTAAACCCAAAAGGACATATCGCTTTTGAAGTTGGACTTGGTCAAAGCGAAGATGTTAAAAATATTTTATTGAACAACGGTTTTGAAAACGTCGAAATCGAAAAGGATTTGGCTGGAATTGATAGAGTAGTTTCTGCACGACTTAAATAATGGATATGATTTTTTGTTTCACATAATCTAAAAAATTATTGACTTTTAAAAATAAATCCTTAAATAAATCATACAAACAAATGAGTAAATGAATTGCAAAATATCGCATAATATAAATGCGAGAGAGTGTAATTATGCCCTTTGTTTACAGACTGCAAAAAGTACTTGAATTTAGAATACGAAAGAAAGAGGAACAATTATTAGTTCTTCAAAAGGCACAGCAAGCATTGTATGTTGCCGAAATGGATATTCAAAAAAATAACGAGGAAATTGCAATCACAAAACAAAACCAACGACACGCAGACTACACAATGATGGAAGCGTATGACACATATCTTCACCACTTGTGGGAAAAAGGCGAGCAGTTGGAACTCGTAAGACAAGAGAAAGAGCAAATTGTACAACAAGAAGTTCAAAAACTTGTAGAGTTGGAACAGGCTGTAAAAGTTCTTGAAAAACACAAAGACAAGAGCAAAGAAGCCTACATTGCAGAACAAAAAGCCGCTGAACTGAAAAGTATGTCAGAACTTGGTGTTCAAAGATACTTCCAACACTCAAAAGAGGTCAAAGAGGAAGAAGAACTGCTGGAACAGTACAAAAAGGATTTAGAGGAAAACAATGGATATTAAAGCGACACAACTTAAAAATACCCAAGCAACAGCGGTTGCAGACACAACTGCGACAAGAACTCCTGCTAAAGTAACAGAAACAGGAGCAAGTTTCATTGATGAATTATCTTCAATGACAAATTTGGGTACAGAAAATAAAGTTGAAAACAAGCAACAAACTCCAGAAACAACAAAAGCCTCTACAAAAGAAACATCAAAAGGCGAAACTTTTGAATTTGTTTCAACTTCTGGCACTTTCGCAGATAAATTGAAAAAAGAAAATTTAACTCAAAGCGAAAAACAAGTTCTACGTCAAAATGCCGAAAAAGAATTGGTTGACGAAATCGTTTTGATGAACAAAAAAGATATTAAAAATTCAAAAACAGAGTTAAAAACAGCACAAGCCTCTGTTTCTCAAAAATCTGACAAACAAATTGAAGCAGAAAAACAAGATGCAAAAGCATCTCAAGATTTGAACAACGAAGTGGTTGTAATGCTTCCACAAGAAACAAACAAAAACGAAAACAAAGCAACATTGCAAGCACCACAAGAGTTTGAACAAACTGATAAAATTGATTTGGCAGATAAAAAAGACGACTTGAAAATTTCAGATAAAATCGATTTTGCAGACAAGAATGAAGATTTAAAAATTTCAGACAAATCTGAAACTATTACTCAACTTCCACAAGATGTTGAAAATAAGGTAATTTTAGACACTAAAGCACCTTTAGAAAACATTGTTACAAATGAAACTAAAGATATTGATACAGAATTAAACGTAAAAAATAACGTTAACATTGGCAAAGTTGATACAACAAAAATTGCTCAAAATGACAAAATTGATGAAAAAATCAAAGATATCAAGCCTGAAATAGAGCAAAATGTTGAAAAAATTAATCTAAAAGATGTTAAAGTTGCAGACAAAATTTCAAATGAAGAAATTGAAATTTTGCCAGATGAAAATACAACAAAAATTGCTCAAAATAAAACAATAAACAAAGAAATTAAACCGGAAATTGAGCAAAATATTGAAAAAATTAACTCAAAAGACGTTAAAGTTGTAGACAAAATGGCAAACGAAGAAATTGAAATTTTGCCGGATAAAAATACAACAAAAGCAGAAAACAAGTTTGATGCACCAATCGAACCTGATTTTGACGAAAAATTTGAACCAGTAATGGACAAAAACTTTATCTCAAAAATTTCTAAAGACAAAAAGGCTGAAAGCATTGTAAATGATAAAAAACAACCAATTATATCTAATGAAATTGATGACATTCAAAATGTTGACAATTTAAAAAATATCACTAAAGATATAGATGTAAAAGGAGTTGCTGAAAAGCCTGTAGCAACAGAAGAAATGACAGTTATCAAGTTCGAACCAATTACAACACCTGTAATTGAACTAGATAAGTCATTAAACTCATCAAGAACTTCTGATATTGTTAAATTCTTAGATGCAAATTTAACAACAAACAGCACAAACAAAACAAGCAAAGCATCTGCAACAAAATCTGCATCTGAAAAATCGACAGAAAAAACAATTAAGATGACCGAAACCGATGCAAAATTCTTCAATAATTTAATTGAATCAAATCAACAAGTTATTGAGGGTACAAAAACTGCAGATAGCACAACAATCAAAGACGTTGAAGAAGCACAATCAGTGCAAGTTTCAAAGAGTTTGTTGAATGCCCTAAAAGAATCACAAGAGAATAACAAATCATTCCGTGTTGATTTCGACAAAGACTTATCGGTAATTTTACGTGTAAACAAAGACGGTAAAATTTCGGCAGAATTCTTACCAGGGGACAAAGTAGTAGAACAATATTTGAAAGCAAATATTCCACTATTACAACAACAATTCAAAGATGAAGGTTTAGAATACGAAAACCTATCATACCGTCAAAGCAAAAAAGACGACGAGGATAAACAAAAACAAAACAACAGAAATAATAAGAAGGAGAACGGCTATGAATGATTCATTTGTAACGGCACTTAATACCCAAAAAACAACAACAGAATGGATGAACGCCCTTACAACAAACATGACAAACATGTATACTCCGGGGTTCAAAGAAAACAAAGTTAACTTCAAAACTTTCTTGAACGGGGCTGTTCTTGACACTTGCGACAAAAACTTTGGACAAGGTAAATCTACTCCAGGTACAGCAAACGCAAACCTTTTCTTGGAAGGTGAAGGTTTCTTCGTAACACGTACAAACGAGGGTAAAATCGTTTACACAAGACACGGTGAATTTGATTTTGACTCAGAAGGTGTTTACAAAAACAAAGACGGCTTTACTGTTCAAGGTTATATTTTGAACGATAAAGGCGAAATCATGGCTGGTACAAAATCATTAAGTGCTGACCTTTATGAAGAAACAATCACAAAAGGTGGTGCATTAGACGTACCAACAACAAACATCAAATTGTGGATTGACCCTAACAATGGTAAATATTTAGGAAAATATGACGATTACGAAATCAAAAACGACGGTACAATCTATGGTAAAGCCGACAGCGGTAAAAAGAGAGTACCATTGTACAAGATTTCAACAATGAGTTTCCACAACAAAAATGGTTTGTACGAAATTAAAGACGGACAATTCGTAGAAACAGAAGAATCAGGTAGACCAGTTCTAGGACGTGGTGAAATCCGTTCAGGCTTGTTAGAATTGTCAAACGTAGGATTTAAAGACAACATCGCTAACTACCAACAAGCGAAAGTTCAAATGGAACTTGCAAACAAATTAATTTCTTCACAAAAAGAATTGTTACAAGAAGCAATTAGATTGGTTGCATCATAGTTTTAGACTGTAGGAATACCTACAGAGATTTTGTAGAGTTAGTTTGCAGAAAAATAATGGTTAATAGGGCAATTATATTGCCTTATTGACCGTTGCAAAAATTTAAAATTTTAGAGTAAATTCAAGTACAGAGGGTTTAACAGGCTACCCTCTTTTTTTTGCTATAACAAGTTTATGCAGAAAAATCTTTGTAACATACTCTTTACCACTCATATTCACCATTTTTAACATGACAAATATACTTGTTTGTCTTATGATTAAAAAAGAAGAAAAGGAAGTATAAAATGGCAAAAAATAGAATTGGTATAGATGTAGGCGGAACAAATATTAAGTTCGCATTAGTTAGCCCAAAAGGTGAAATATTATATTCAAATTCAACTCCAACTCGTTCTGAAATGGGGTATGAATACACTGTAAACAATATGAAACAAGCGATTGTTACTCTTATGGAGGAAACAAATTCGACAAAAACTAACGTTGAGGGTATCGGATTTGGCTTCCCAGGGCAAATTGATTACAAAAACGGTATCGTAAAACATTCAACAAATATCCCAGGGTGGAACAATGTTCCAATCACTGATATTATTGAAAAGGAATTTGGTATTCCTGCAAAAATCGACAACGACGTTCGTGTAGCAACTTTAGGCGAATTACACTACGGTGCAGGTCAAGGTTGTGAAAACTTAGTTTGTATCACAGTTGGTACTGGTATTGGTTCTGGATTAGTAATAAACGGTCAACTTGTACGTGGTGCAAGCAATGCCGCAGGCGAAATCGGACATATTAAACTATTCTGCGACGACAAAAAATTATGCGGTTGCGGAGATTATGGTTGCCTTGAAGCATACGTTTCAGGTCCATCAATTGTTGAAATGGCAAACGATTACTTGCGTGGCGGAAAATCAACAAAATACAGAGAAATGGCTGATGGCGAAATCACACCATATATCGTGGCTCAAGCAGCAATGCAAGGCGACGGAGTTGCAAAAAGAATCTTCTCAATTATGGGTGAATATCTAGGAACAGGACTTGCAAGTGTTGTAAACCTTTTAAACCCTGAAAGAATTATCATCGGTGGCGGTGTTGCAGGTTGTGGGGATTTGCTATTAAAACCAGTTAAAGAAACTCTTATGAAACGTGCAATGCCAATTTCTGCAAACGCAGTTGAAATCGTTCCTGCTCAATTAGGCAACAACGCTGGTGTTATCGGTTCTAGTTTACTTGTAGAGTCTTAGTATGGCAGTTTATTTCTTTTATGGCGATGAAGATTATAACATTGAGCAAGCCGTTGAAAACTTAAAAAAAGGGCTTGATAAGAATTTTAGTGCAATGAATTACAAAATTTTGGATAATCCAAGTTTTCCAGATTTAATTGAGGCACTAAGAACTCAAGGTATGATGTTTGGTCGAATGCTTACTGTAATTAATTGCAAAAACTATTTTGATAAAGCCTTTGAAGATAGCCAAATAAAAGAAATTGAATCGGCACTTGAAAACAATATGGAGAACTCTGACATTGTTTTCGTTGCGACTTTACCAAGGAATGAAAACAAGAAAATCGATTCACGAAAAAAATTATTCAAAATTTTGTCAAAATACAACGCACAAGAATTTCCAACATTCAAACTTAATTATTACGGAAAGCAAGACCTTTCTGCGTGGATTAAAAAAGTTGCAAAATCAAAGGGCATTACAGTTGGGCAAGATGTTATAGATGTTTTGATTGAGCAAATCGGAAACAATTTGCGTGAAATCGACATGGAACTTGAAAAACTTAAATTGATTGCGTACCCTGAAAAAAATATCACAATCAAAATGGTTAAAGAAATTTGTATTTCTAATGAAGATTTATTCAATTTCACTGAATTGATTATGTCGCAAGAGTTTGATAAGGCATTAAAAGAATATAGAAAGTTGCTAGACAAAAAGCACCCACTTGAAATTCTTTCTGCGACTCAAACAATTTTGAGAAAAAGAATTTTGCTTAAACTAAACGCAAACAAATCAATGGACGAAATCGTTGCGATAACAGGAATGTCCGCAAAACAAATTTCTGCAATTTTGAAAAATTCAGGTAAACAAACTCTTAAAAATTTAGTTCACCTAAAAGAAAATTTAACAAATGCAGAGTACAGAATTAAGTCTGGAATTGGTACAAATGCTGAAGATGAGGTTCAAAATGCACTTATCAGATAAATATCCTTTTCTTGTAAATTATTTTGAAAACGGAATAAAAAATCCAGACAAATCAATTGCACACAGCATCTTGTTTTATGGAGGAGATTTAGAGACTCAATATCAATTGGCACTTTATATTTCACGTCTTTTAAACTGCAAAAAAGATAAAAATTACGATTGCAATTGTCTTGATTGCAACTGGATTAGAAGCGGAGAACATCCAGCAGTATTGACGATTTCGAGATTAGAAAACAAACCTGACGATGACGAGTCAAAAACAGTAATCTCAATTAAGCAAGCAAATTTTGTGAAACAATCCTTGCTAAATTCCTCTGATTTTCACAGAGTTTTCATTTTCTGCGACAGAGATGAGGACAATAATATTGCAGGTTTGAACAACTTAAACTTCCAAGAAGAAACGGCAAACGCACTTTTAAAAACAATTGAAGAACCACCTGCCAAAACAACATTCTTCTTTTTAACAAGAGATAAAAATGACTTAATTTCGACAATTATTTCACGTTCTCAATGCTTTTTCGTTCCGTCTTTTGAAAAAGAAGATACGGACTGGACTCCAATCCGAGATGTTTTTGAAAATTATTTTGAATTTGAACGCCACGAAGTATTTAATGTTGCAAAAGACTTAAATGACTTATCAAAAGACAGCATAAAAACATTAGAACAAATGCAATCATATATTTTGTCGTTAATGAAAAGCAATGCAAACAACAAACAACTTCAAGTCCGCTTTTTAAAGGACATGGAAGAAGTTGAACTTGCAAAAAAACAAATCATTGCAAGGGTTACACCGATAAATGCATTTGAAAACTTATGCATTAAACTCATCAAGTAGTTCGTTATAGATTTTTATTGTTGTAAGACAAATTTTCAAACGTCTATCTACAAGGCTCTTGATTGTATATTCATAGCATTCTAACAATGCCTTGTTTAGCCCATTTTCTTGTTCTAAAACCTCTAAAATATGATTTCGCCAAGTTGCTTCTCTTGTGTTTGGTTCAATTTTATCAGAAAGAAAAATAACTTTTTCAAAAACAGACATTTTTTCTTTGCCAACGGTATGGCAATAAATTGAATCTAAAATTTCTTTGTCTTCAATTCCAAAAAGTTCTTTCGCCAAATATGCACCTGCAGGAGAGTGGTAAGTTTTTGGATTTAACAATTCTTCCATATCGCAATGCATTTTTGTTTGCAGAATTTCAAGTAAATCTTCATTTTTATAGCATTTTGCACAATCGTGAACTAAACCGGCAAGATAACATTTGTCTTTATCTAAGCCATATTTTTCAGCCAAACCTCTTGCACAATCCGCAACACCCAAAGAGTGAAAATATCTTTCTTCGTTTAGGTTTTCTTCCAACCATTTTTTTATTTCATCAATTGATTTCATTTTTGTATAATCCATTTTTTTCAATATAATCTTGTACATTTTTTGGAATTAAATTTCCAATCGGTTTACCGTTTCTAATCCTACTTCTTAAAACAGTCGAAGAAAGATTTATGAACGGCATATTTACGCAAACAAAGTTGTAACCTAACATTCTTTGCCTGTTTAAAGATTCTTCCTTAAAATTATCTTCTCTTGGAAAAACGATAAAATTTACAAGGTCTTTCAATTTTTCTGTTTCATACCAAGATTCGATTTGCCTAAACGCATCTGTTCCAATGATAAAACTTATTTTGCCCTCAATATTTGGGAACAGTTTGTATAATTCTTCCATTGTATTTATAGTGTAAGAAAATCTCTCGTGCCTAAATTCAATGTTGCTTATACTGAATTTGTCGCAACCCCCAATCGCAAGTTTAACCATATTAAATCTATGGTTTGCTAAATCGTCATCAATTTGCTTGTGAGGCGGTTTGTAGGCAGGAATAAACAAAATTGTATCAAATTTAAAATTCTTTTTTACAAAATTTGCCACTGCAAGATGTACATTATGAATAGGATTGAATGTTCCACAATAAACGCATAATCTCATTTTGAAGTCCTTATTTTCTTACAAAAATATTCTATCAAAATTTGAAGATAAATAAATCCTTACAATGATGGAGTAAAGTTAAATTCGTCCAAAGTTGTTGCTTCTAATTGAATATTTGGAACAGTTTTAGCATAACAAGGCAAAATATTGATATTCAAAAATGCCATTAATAAAAATATAACAAAAATCTTTTTCCTATAAATTCCTTTTTTCTTAGAAAAATCATACACTAAAAAAGACTATTTTTGAAGAAAAATAGTCTTTTTTTATCAAATATTTACTTAATTTTTTTATTTTCTATGCTTTTACAAGTTCTTTTTGAGTATTTTGTTGTTGAAGTTGATTTTGTTGAATGTCTTGCAATTGTTGTTTTGCTAATTTTTCCATTTTCTTTGCTTGGATTTTTTCTTTAATCTTTGATGCAACCTTTACAACGATTCCGGCAACTACTGCAATACCCAACAAGTTAGCAGTTCTTTCATAATTTTTTTCAGATTTTGTTTTCTTGTGAGTTGCAGGTTTTGTATCGTCTTCTGCTTTTTTAACTTCTGAAGATGTATCAAGAGATTTTACATCAACTTTATTTTCTTTCTTTTCAAAATGAATTTCTGCTTTTGATGAAATTTCTTCTTTTTCTTTCAAAATTTCGCTGAAATTATCCAATTTTTCAAGTAAAGGATTTAATTTTTCATCTAATTCATTACGCATTTGGTTTGCTTTATAAGGGTCGCCACTTACTTTCGCAACTGCCATACCTTTTTTAGCACGAACTGCTTGACCTAATATTTCAGGCATATTCAATGCATAACTATTTTTATCCTGTAAAGCCCTATAATAATCGTTTTCAAAATCGTTATCTACACGTAATTTCCAATTGTCCTTACTGTCCTGACCACCTACATTGTATGTTTTTCTAATTCCTAAGAAATCTGAGAACATTATTTGCAGATTATTTGTACCTCTGAACAGTTCTGTAAATTTCGATGCAACACGACTTTGTTTACTATTAGAAATATCTTCTTTATATTTTTGTCTTTCGTTTGATGTCGCTGGGTCTGGATTTAAGTAACCTGAAAGATAATCGACATTCCAAGCATCAGAATTTCTTACCCAATCCTTTTGAACCATTTCACTTGCCGGTTCAAAGTCATGCGACACAACTAAACTCCAATTTTCTTTTCTAGGTGCGTTTTCTGCACGACTCCAAAGAGTTTGAGTAATCCCTGGTAAGTTTTCTTGTTGGTGGTAAACCCAATCAAATGCAGGAGTAGAAGAACCTAAATCTTCCCAAACTGCTTCGTTTTTATCAACACCAAATTCTTTGAAAGTTGGTAAAACAATTTTGTTCAACACTTGTTTAAAGTTTCCGTCTGGGTCAATATCGTGCATATAAGAAACGTTATTTGCCCATAATCTATCACGTTGAACTGCTCCGTTTGGTGATTTATGAACAGTATCTTCTTTATAAATATAAGGATCAACCAAACCTAAAGCATGGTCAATTCTTACGTTATCATAATTTTTTAAAGAATAAGAAATTTTTTCTTTTAAAAGTTTTCCACTTTCGCCCAAAGAACCGTCTTTGTTCAAAAGTTTTTTAGGGTCTAAAACGGGAATACCCCAAGTTTGAGGAGAATTGTCAACTCCGCCATAAGGACAACCTAATTTCCAACCTTTTAGAAATGCCCCTTGGTTTGACCAAACATCACTTTGGTTAAATCCCACAAGCAAGTCGCCAATGTAATTAAAACCAATTTCTTTTCTGTGTTTTGTATTATCTTTTAATTGTTTGTCTGCAATAAATTGTGTGAAAGTGTTTCTATCAACGTCTTCACTGTATTTTGCCATTATTTCTTCGTAACGGGATTTTGCATTTTTATCGCCTGATTTTAGGTTTTGTGGAAGATTTTTGTCTGTTTCATTCCACTTTTCAAAATCCTCAGTACCGTTTATTTTTGTCAAAACCTTGAATAAACCGTCGTTTTCAACCCAAGATTTATTATCTTCTTTAAACTTGTTAAATTCTTTGTTTAGTTTTACAGCAGATTTATCTTTTTCTGCTAATTTTGTTTTAAAAGTCGAATAAGCCTCTTTCATTGCAACATCATAGTTACCAAAGGCTTTGTTGAAATCAGTATAATTATAATTTTTATCTTTTGTTTCTTTATTTCTTGTAGTTAATTTGTTATAAGTTTCATCGCTCAAAATTTTTGCATATTTTGAAGATTTCAAAGGTTCTAAGTCAATAAACATTTCATTTTTAGCAAAAACTTTTGAAATATATGGAGATGGATCTTTTTTACCAATTGAACCCCCAGGTCCTAATTGTACAGAATTAAATCCATTCATTTGAATAAAATCAACGAACTTATCTGCACCTTTTGAATATGGCGAACCAATTGAGGTATCACGTTTATCAGACGGAAAACTTGAGCCATGAATAATCATGCTCATATTTTTCACACCCAAATAATCCAACGCATCTTTTATGGCATGCGTATATTCTGGCTTTTCTTCTTCTTTTAATTTTCGTTCGAACGACACACTACTATTGCGTTTTACACCAATAGGATTTGTAATTGCAGTTATTTTCATACCTGTATTAATGTCCCTAAAAATAAAATTTGCTACTAAACTTCACCAATTACTTCAAAATTGTAATAATTTGTTACTTCTTCTAAAGCAAGTACTGTCAAAGTATTGATATATTGCGATAAAACGATGAATGCCATGTGTCTAATTTCAATTGGAACAATCAAAACTATATTGTCTAAATCATTTTCTTTTGCAAATTTTAAAAGTTTCAATGCAACTTTTTCAACTTTTGTGCCGTCAACTTTTACAATATTGTCAGTATCGTCTGCATTATCAAATATTTCAGACATAGTCTTTTCAGACATTTCAATACCTTGAATAGTTCCGTCTAAGTCTGCATAACGGCTTGTAATATATCTTGCCAATGAAAATCTAATTTTGTCTAACAATGCTTCTTTGCATGCTTCATCAGAAAAATCATTAATTTTTTCAAATACGTAAACAATATCCTTGATAGAAACTTGTTCTCTGATTAAGTTTACAAGAATATAACGTAATTCTGCGATTGAAATAAAATCTGGAATAATGTTATCAACTAAATATGGATTTTGTTTTGACACAATTTCCACATATTTATTCACATCTTCATAATCTAACAACTCTTCAATATATTTAATCGCAACAAATTCAACTCCTCTTGCGATAAATTCTGATGGAGTTAGACCTTTTTTCCAGAAATCCTTAGTTTTTTCTTGTGGAATCCATACAACTTTTTTGCCTGTGATTACGTCTGTATCTACATAGTAATCTTTCTTTTTACCTTTGTAGTTAATTTCATCTTGGAAATACATCAAATGTTCTGGATAAACAAATGAATTAAATACGCTCAAACCTCTTACGTTGATTGAAAATTCGTAAGGTGCAAGCATTTCATCATCTCTGAACACGATTTTTGGAATGATATAACCTAAATCATCAGCCAATTTTTGTCTAACTTTAACTGTTTCGCTCAACAAATCTGCTTCACTATCAGGTGAAACAAATTCCAAAATTTGTTCGCTTAAATGAATTGAGAATTTTTCTAATTGCAAAGATGAAAACATTACATCTGGTGAAATTGCTCTGATAAGTTTTTGTTGCAAGTTTTCCAACTCTTTCAATCCTGCAGACATTTTGTCATTCAAAGTTTTTCTTTGAGGAGTACCAGCATCTTCTTTTTCAAGCAATTCTTTAACTTTAGAGATTTTATTTTTTTGTTCTCTGATTTTTGCTTGAATATCTTTGCAAGTTTCATAAGGTGAAAGTTTTGCAGAAAGCATTTTTTCCATTTGACTTTTGAAAGCAGAAATGTTTACAACATCGTCAAATGAATTTTCAGATTCTGCTTCTTTTACGAAAATACAATTGAATTGAAAACCGTCTTCAGTTTCAACTTCGCTCATACTGTACAAATCCCAGCCGTCTTCTGCCATTTCGTTAAGAAGATTTTCCAATGGCAATGTGCTATCGCTTGGTACAGTTTTTATAACATATTGTAATTTTGAGTTTTTATTTAACATTTATTTTCACCTTTTAAACTAAGAATACACTGTTTTTTGATTTTATAAAACTAGATTATTTACCAGTTTTCAATTTTGTAATAACCAAATCAGTTACATCAAGACCGCCAACAAAAATTACACGGTAGTCAAGAATTGCATCTAATTTTTGGTCAACCAAAACTTGTTTTGCTGCGTTTTGAATTTTGTTGTAAACTTCTTCTTCTTTTTTCAATTTGAAAGTTACATAAGCAGATTGTTTTGCTTCAAATTCTTTTTTAGTTTTTTCTTCAAAATTTTGTTTTTTCAATGGAGTATCCAAAGATTTGTATTGTTTTTCTTTATCTACTAAGAATTGTTGTAATTCAAGTCCTTTGTTGTCAATTTCTTTTGCTGCTGTTTGAGCATAAGGGAAATTATCTTGAATTTTTTTATAATCAATAAATCCAACACCCTCTGCAAATGCTTGTGCATTAACAGACACTAATGCTGAAATAACTACTGCTAATACTGTTTGTTTTAAGTTTTTCATTTTGCCTCCTATATAGCCTTTATCATTAATACATCATCATATCGCCAACACCAAATGTGAAGTAACCACTTTTGTTTGTTGCCCCACCAGGGTTTGTAAGTGGAATACCATAGTCGATTGACAATGGTCCAAGTCCTGGAATATAAATTTTCAAGCCGACACCGGCTGTGATTGCTTGTCCTGGTCTTTCATATAAGTAATTTGTAACTGCACCAGTACCTTTATCTGCACCGAATACTTTACCTGCATCAACAAAGAATGCAAGTTTCAAGTTGTCGAAAAATGGAACTTTTTTAATTCTATCCAAGAACAAAAATGGAGTGTTCAATTCTGCAGAACCCATTACATATCCTGTACCAGTACCAACAGTACCCATTTTGTAACCTCTGATTGTGTAAGGTCCACCCAAACGATATTGCATAACTTCTGGTGTATTATCCATACCGTGAACAATACCGCCTGCTTTTGCAGTCAAAGAGAATGAAGACTTACTCATTACAGGGAAGTACTTTTTAATCGAACCTGATAACTTACCATGAGTTTTGCTCAAACCGTCAAGTGCAATATTTTCTGAGAATTTTGCTCTTGCAATTACACCGTTTCTTGGGTTAACAGAAGAATCTCTTGAATCGTAAACAAGTCCTGGGGCTAATTCAATAAAGAATCCGCCTTCTAATTGTTCATCACGAAATCTTCCAAACAAATCCTTGTCAATAGCACCAATTTTACGATTTGCTAATCTGTACAAACCGTTAAAATCACCCTCTGAAACTTTTATGTGTTCAATACCTAAGTTAAATGTTGAAGATAACTTTGGATTTTCTTTGAACTTATGAGAAACAGTTGCTTCTGCACCAAATCTTCTTTCCATAGCAAGTGGAACTTGGTATGAACCAAAATCTCTAAAGAATAATTTTGCAGATAGCGAATTGTCTGCATTCAAGAAATAAGGTTCAAAGAAGTTAATTTCAGCCTGTAAGTTTGCTCTGTTCAAAACAGAAGCATCACTCATAATAACACCAGAACCTGCCAAGAAGTTAGCACCCAATCTTTGGTTACGTCCTAAAAAGTTGTTATCTGCAATACCTACAGAACCGAAGAAACCAGTTGAAGAATCAATACCTGCACCGATAGAAAGTGTTGCAGAACGTTGTTCTTTCACCTCGATTGTAACATCATAAGTTTCAGGGTTATCAACAGATGGTTCAATATCACGGTTTACATCTTTGAATGCTTGAGTAGCATACAATCTTACCAAGTCAGCCTTGATAAGATTTTCGTTGTAAACCATGCCTGATTCACTCAAGATATTTCTTTCGATTACGTAATCTTTTGTTTTTTCGTTTCCGGTAATCGAAATTTTGTTAATTCGTCCCTCCGAAACCTTTAAGTTTACAACACCGTCAGGATCATCGTAAAACTCGCTAACTCGTGCTAAAATATACCCTTTACTAGCATAACAATTTTGGATATTTTCTATCGCTTCGTTGATTTGAATAACGTTTTGAGGATTTCCTCTTAGGGGTAATAAATAGGATAAAATTTCTTCTGTAGAAACGACAGTGTTACCCTCAATTGTAAAGTCAGTAACAGGAATATTTTCTTCAACAAAAATCTTCAAAGTAATTGAGTGGTCAGGGTTTTCAACTGGAATTGCTTTTAACTTTTCAGAGAAAAAGCCCATTTGGTAAATTCTTTTTAAGTCAGTTTGCAAAAAATCACGGTTGTAAATATCACCAGAGTGCAACTGCATTTTTTCAAGAATATATTCAGGTTTAATAACGTTAGAACCTGAAATTTCAATATCCTTGATATATTGTTTCATGTCCTCTTCGCTAACCTTTAAAGGTTGTTGTTTTTTGATTTCAGGAGTTTTTTGAACTTGTGAATCTTCGATTGCCAAAACGTTTGTCGCCCCAGCCACAAAAATACACAATATTAGCAATAGTTGGTATATATATCTAAGTGAGTTCAAAACTCAAATCCTAATCTTTATTCAACTTCGTCTGAATTTGTTCGCTATTTATGTCAAACGAATTATCATTTTATCCTATAAAAAGTATTATACCCCAAATATATCATTTAAACCATTATTTTTAGAATTTTAACACATTGTTACAAACGAAACAAATCAACAAAATCAAGGATTTTCACAAGATGTTTACAAAAAGAATTTTTAAAAAATTTGATGTAAAATTATCCTATGAAAAAAGTTGTTATATTTTTTGGCTATATTACACTAATAATAATCGCTTTGAGCATGCTTTTTCCATTTTTTGCAATGGTAAATTTAGCATTAACTCCAGAAAGTGATATTTTCAAAAATGTTGGCGTCATATTCCAAACAAATTTAACTTTTGACAACTTTATACACATTTTTAAAGAACTTCCTATCACTAGATATTTCTTAAACAGTATGATTGTCGCTCTTTTGACGACGATAGGACAAGTTTTGATTTCTGCATTTGCAGGATACGCTTTTGCAAGATTAAATTTTAAACACAAAGAATTTTGGTTTTTAGTTGTTCTAATCACAATGATGGTACCGCCTCAAGTGAATATTATTCCACTATTCTTTGTTATGAGAGAATTACATCTTGTTGATACCTACACAGCCCTTATTCTTCCTGGGTTGTTTGGTGGTTTTGGTGTATTTTTAATGCGTCAATTCTTTTTATCACTCCCAAAAGACCTAGAAGAAGCAGCAAAAATGGACGGTTGCAACCTGTTTGAAACTTTTTTCAAAATCGCATTACCAATATCAATTCCGGCAATTGCAACTCTTACTATTTTCACATTCGTAACAACTTGGAACAGTTTTATGTGGCCATTAATCATTACAAATTCTGAGGCAATGAGAACTTTACCTGTCGGACTGGCTATCTTCAAAGGTAGTTTTAGAGAGATTACAATGTGGGGTGATTTGCTTGCCTGTTCTGTAGTTTGCACTATTCCAGTTATTATAATTTTCTTGCTTGGCAAAAAATACTTCTTATCCGACTTACTATCTGGAGCGGTAAAAGAGTAATCAAATTATTAGACACTTGGGCAATTCTATGTGATTAAAAAAAATTGTAATATCTAAGTATGCAAAATACAGTTACCCAAATTGCTAATGACACATTTCTTGCAATGTTTACCCACGATTTAAAAAATCCAGTAAACTCAGGTATTTTCGCCCTCGAAATGTTGTTAAAAGGCTCAAACAACAATCTAAATGAATTTCAAAAAGAGATTTTGACCGATGTTTTGAACGCATCGAAATATATGAAAAATCTCATCGACAATGCCCTTTGTAAATTCAAAGCCGAGAATGGCGAATTAAGATTAAACAAACAGAAAAATTCGATAAAAAACGTTATTGAACAATGCATTGCAGACACGAGATATATTTTAAACGATAAAAATCAAACACTAAATTTTTCCGCACCAAAACACGATGTTATTGCAAATTTTGACACAGTTGAGATAAAAAGGGTTATCGACAACTTGATTTCTAATGCAAGTAAATATTCACCGAAAAATACTGAAATCAATATTGTTTTAAAGAAAACTCACCATAAGATTTATTTTGAAATTCAAGACCACGGCTGTGGAATAAAACTTCAAGAACTCGACAAGGCTTTTGAAAAATACATGCGACTTGCAAACGACCAAAAATCCGCAGGTACAGGATTGGGCTTATACATAACAAAACTCATTATTGATGCACACGGCGGAGATATTAAAATCGATAGCAAATTGCAAAAAGGTACAAAAATTTCTTTCACAATTCCAGAGTAATCTACAACTAAAGTTATAAAAATTTCATCTTTTTTTATAATTCAAATTTGCACTCAATTTGATAAAATATCTATGAAAGAGGTGAAAATATGACTACTCAAAACGAAAACAAATACGTAATCGGAATTAAATCAAAAGAATTGAATTTTAAATCGCTTGCAAATTTAGCAATTTTGATGGATAAAATGGACTTGAATACAAGACCTGTTGCCCTTGATTTGAAAGAAGTTGAAAGCGTTACAGAAGACTTTTTCACTTTTATCAAAAACTTTTCAGAAACAACAAAATTGACACTTTTAAATATTCCATCAGAATTATTTGCACTTTTGAACTTAAAACGATATGATAAAAATGTTAGAATGTTCAACAACAACTTAGATTTTATTGAAGATAAGCACGAACTTGTTAACAGAAGATTTCACATCGTAAAATAAAAGAAAGTCAAAATGGGTAAATTGTTTCAAAAAACCGTATATTTACTTCTTGCACTACAAGAGAAGTTTGCAAGAAAGCGACACGCCAAAAACTTAACTAGTTTTACAAATTCAACCTCTAAAACTGTTATGAATAATGGTTGTTCGCTTAATTTGACTGTAAAAACAGAGGAAAACAAGGCAAAACTTGAAAGCAATGTAAAAGCCATTTTGAAAAATTTCAACAACATGCCAGAAAAAATGTTGCTTTATATCGAAAGAAATGGAACTCCTGTTATTCGACACCCCAAAGCAAGCAAAATTCTTGATATCGTTAGAGAAGAACAAGGTTATGTCCGTGAATTACACGGCTTGAAAGCATTTTTGCTAAACCTTTTACTCTACAAAAAAATCGGATTTAAAACAACTCCAATCTTCCTTTTAGACGAGGGGCAATTAGACCAATACGCAATGATTCACCAATTTTATAAATGGTATGCAATGAAAATTGATATGCCTGGGTTTGATTCTAGGGCTCAAGATAATTTCAGAAAATTTGTTGACGAAAAAAGTTACCTAAACTTGAATAACCTTAACGTGGACGATATTATCGCCCTAAAAGAAGCAATCGCAAGAGATGTAGATGCAATTAATTTTGTTGAAGATATTGCAAAACAAAACGAAGGCAGCCAAAAAGCGATGAAAAAACTTACAGACGGCGGTGCTTCAGTTTAAAATCTTTTAATCTTATTTTTTATATATAAAACCGTTTTACATCTTTTATACGATGTAAAATTTTGTTGAAAATTTATAATAAAATATGGGTAAACCCTCATCACTTCCTCTTTAAATACGACTTAAAATCGGTATTGATTGAAGAAAGGAGGTGAGAAAATGGTATTCCGTATAACGGAAAAAGCACTAGTACTCATTTTACTGATAATACTAGCACTTTGCTACCACTAGGGTTTTTAAAGGACAGGGGGCAACCTGTCCGCCCTATATTTTTTATTATAACACATTTTAAAACTTTTTCAACTGACTGTCCTACTTCAAAAGTTTAACGTCCATTAAAATTTTTGAAGTGTCTTTGATTAAGCCGATACTCCATTTTAAGATTAATCCGCCTCCGACAAAGCCCATAACTGGGTCTAGAAAGTAAAATCCCAGGTATTTACCGGCAAGAAGTGCGACTATTGCAAAAACTGAAGTTAAAGCATCTGTCAAAATGTGCAAATATGCGGCTTTAAAGTTGTAATCTTCGTGTTCGTGCTTGTTTCCAAATTCCATAATGAATACACATACAAAGTTTACTAAAAGTCCGATTACAGCAACCAAAATCGCTTCGTTGAAAGAAATACTCAATGGGTGGAATAATCTGTCTGCAGATTCGTAGATTATCCAAAATGCTGTGAATAGCAAGAATAATGAACTTGTGTAACCTGCAAATGCAGATATTTTTTCTGATACGACATCGCAATTTTTACAATCTTGAATTTTTCTAATAAAGAAATAAGCCAAAAAAGTTATGGTAAGGGCAAGTGCGTGCGTTCCCATGTGAAAACCGTCCGCTAATAAAGCCATTGAATGACTTACATAGCCAAAAAAGATTTCGGCAACCATAGTAACAACAGTCAAAACAATTACAACAAATGTTTTGTGTTCGTTGTCGCTGTTAATGTCGTGGTGGTGGTGATGATGACCACAGTGTTCTGAATGACAATCGTGTTCGTGTTCCATATTTATTACCTCAACTGATGTAAATGACCGATGATATCTTCGATTGTTTTGTGTCGCTCTTGTTCAGAAGCCTCATCAAGACAGTGTTCAATGTGTTTTGCTGCCATAATTTCCCAAACACCTTTTAGAGCGGAAGACACAGAACGTAATTGGTTAAGAATCTCCATACATTCTCTATCTTCAACAATCATATTTTTAATACCTTTAACTTGACCCTCAATACGGTTAAGTCTTTTAACAAGTTTATCTGTTTCTTCTTTTGTTCTGCAATCTGACATAAATTTTCCCCTGTAGGTATACCCCCTACCCCTATATTATTACTCTTTTTATTTTCTTTGTCAAGTGGGGGGGGATAAAAACTTCGTATTTTAACTCGTTTCCGCAACAAAAACATTGAAAAAGATGCCGGAATAAATCCGGCATGACGAATGTATCCGAACAAACAAAAAAATCTTAAAGATGAATTTTTCTTTGACGTCATACCGCACTACGTTGCGGTATCTTAACTAATATTGTAAAAAATATTGCCCTTTTTAAATTACCATTAGTCAATGATTATTACCAAAAAGCAATAGATAATTTTGGTATGACTTACATTGAAGATTTGGCGAAATACATCAAGGAACGAAGAATAAAATCCAATTATTCTTTAAACAAATTTTGCTTTGATGCTGAAATTGAGCCAGCATCTTTGTCTAGATATGAATCTGGACAAAGAAAACTTTCATTTGAAGCATTAATAAAAATCGCATCAGTTTATAACCAAACTCCATCAGAGTTTTTAAAAGATTTTGAAGATTATGCTAAGGCAAATTCTTAATTTTACGGTACAAAACAAAAACTTTTTAATGTTTATCACCGCAGTAGTTTATATACTGGGAATTTTTGCGTATTTCACAAATCTTTCAATTTTACTTTGTGTAATTCTGTCAATTCTTGGAATAATCGGTATTTTCAAGAACTTCATTTCACCAAAATTGATTCTTTTTTGGATTTTTGTTTTCTACTTTGCGTTTTTAAACTGTTCTTTGCGTATCAAAAACAGCGACGATTTAATCAACCTTGCACCACAACAATGCACTCTTGAGGGTCAAATCGTTTCAATTCCAAATAGTAATTTTGCAGACAGAACAAAATTTTTCTTTCAAACAGACAAAGGTAAAACCCTCGTTACAGTTAATTCTCAAGATGAAGATTTCTCCAACCTTAAAATTGGCAACTATTACAAAATAAAAGGAAAACTTAGAACTCCGTTTGAAGCGGTTAATCCGTCGCAATTTGATTATGGAAAATATTTAAAAAATTACGGAGCATTTACTGTATTTTATGCTCAAAAATCAGACGTTACCTCAGTTTCAAAAGATTTAACTTTTAAATGGAAGTTCATGCAAACTTTAAATGAAACGAGAAACAGGATTTTAGACACGCACAAGCACTACCTAAAAAGTCCTAACCTTGAAATCC
Source organism: Alistipes senegalensis (assembly GCA_963620955.1). Taxonomy (GTDB): domain Bacteria; phylum Cyanobacteriota; class Vampirovibrionia; order Gastranaerophilales; family Gastranaerophilaceae; genus UBA6984. The sequence goes on from CAVFCO010000166.1 coordinate 20,582, forward strand.
TTGGTGGTATTGTCTTTGGCGATGATGCTGTTGCACCACCAGATTACATTAAAGCATCATTCATAAATTCAGGATTATTACATATTTTAGCCGCAAGTGGTATGAACGTTGCGTTTATATATGGATTTTGGTTCTTTTTCTTGAATAAAATTTTTAGAATTTCTTTCAAATTCACAGTTGCAAGCGGTATGGGTGTAATTCTTTTATACGCACTAATGACAGGGCTTGGGGCATCTGTAGTCAGAGCAACAATTATGATTTTATTTATTCTTGCAGGAAAATTAATCGACAGAGATACCCATTCTATCGCACTTTTATCGCTTGTCGCAATGCTCATGCTGATTTATAATCCTGCATATATAAACGATGTAGGCTTTCAATTATCGTTTCTAGTAACCTTTGGACTTTTTGTATCCTCAAATCTTTTGCAACACGAGGGAAACAAAGTTGTCGGTTTTATAAAAGATTCCGCACTAGTTCCGTTGATTGCACAAATTTGGGTTGCACCACTACAAATGTATTATTTCAACACTTTTAGCCTTTATTCAATTTTTGCAAACATACTTACCGCAATGATTTTACCATTTATTTCTTTTGGTGGATTCATAAGTGCGATAATTTCAATTATTCAGCCTATTTCAGATTTTATTTGCAAATATTTCGATTTCGTTTTAACCCCATTTTTGAATTTGTTAGTAAAAATTTCTACCTTCTTTGCACAACTCCCAAACTCTCTAATAACAACTACTCACCCTAGTGTAATACAAATTTTGATTTACTACTCAATCGTACTTTTAATAACTCTATTATTCAAACAATTTTCTAAAAAGGTTCTTTATCTTGCTGTCGGAATGACCGTAATTCTACTATTTTCAACAATTTCAATTCCAAATAAAAATCTTGAAATTACAGCCTTTGCAGTTCAAAACGCAGATGCGTTTTTGATTAAAACACCACAAAACAAATATTTCATCATTGATAGTGCAAAATCAGGTTACAAAGGCGGAAAATCTCAAGCCGAAATTATTATTTTGAAATACTTAAAAGACAAAGGAATCAAAACCCTTGATGGAATGATTTTGACACACTTTGACAACGATCACTCAGGCGGTGCGGTTGATTTGTACAACAATCTAAAAATCAAAAAGACTTACGTTAATTCGATTCAAGACAAATCTTACACTTCTGCAAAAATCTACAAAACAATTAAACCATTAATTATCGCTAAAAATAAAGAGATTATTTACGCAGAGCCAGATTTAACAATCAAAACTTTCCGAACTTTTGTAAAAAACAACGATAACGAAAGTTCAATAATAACAAGCATTACATACAAAAACAATACAATTTTATTTATGGGTGATGCAGGTATAATTGCCTACGAAAAACTTAAAAACGATTTGCCGAAAAACATTACAGTCCTAAAACTAGGACACCACGGTGCAAAAAACGTTATAAACAAAGAAATGCTTACAGACCTAAACCCACAATATATCTTGATTTCTTCCGCACCAAACGACAAAAATCACCCTCACATTTTAACATTAAATACTCTTAGAAAATCTAACGTTTTAAGAACAGATATTCACAACTCAATCAAGTTTTCATTCAGCAAAAATCAGTTGAAAATTTACACCTTCAACAAGGACTTAAAATCATACACAAAATTGTAAAAATAACACTAAAACCCTTATAAATAGTGGGTTTTACACTATTAAGTTTTGTAAAATTTTGCAATCATGTCACCACTCATGAGATTGAGAAAGTCATGAAAAAGAGTTATAATGTTAGTAGAGCGAAGCAAGAAAAAGATATACATTAGCCCACTAAAAAACGCTCTAGAGTGTTATTCCCCATGCATTTAAGAAAATAGCACCACTCTTCAAAAAAAAGGTATTCAGGTTCAAATAAAAGCGTCAAAGAGTTTTCCTTAGAAACCCTTTAATTGCTGTGTCTTAATGGTGAAATTATGAGTACCGAAATCTTAAATCTTAATCCCCGAAAAATGATTGTCGCGACAATCAACTTGACGATGAGTGCAAGTTTGATTTTGCTAGTCGGAAGTCTTATAAAGAGTCCGCCGATTATTGCAAAAGAGTTAAGAATTGCACAAGGTAGTATTGTATCACCATTGCTCGAGGGTAACAAAACAAGAGAAGATATTAAAAACATTTCCGCAGAAGAGTTAGAGAATAATTTTAATCAGCAAATCAGAAACAAGTATAAAAATAGCCTTATATATGACGTAGCACCTGGAATTAAGCATATTAAATTAACAAGAACATACCAAGGGCGACCTGTAAGAATAAATGTAGTAGAAGTTAACAAAAAATTAAATTCAAATATAGACATCACTCCACAATTATCGTCTTCTAGATTAGCAACAAAATCAACTATCACAACAATCGCAAAGAAAAATCGTTCGATTGTAGCCATTAACGGTACATATTTTAAACCTCAAACAGGTGTTCCTCTTGGAACTTTAATGATTAACAAGAAATTATACACAGGACCTATTTACAACCGTGTTGCAATGGGCATTTTTGACGACGGTTTTGATATGGCAAGAGTTGAATTGAATGCGACACTAAAAACCTCAAAAGGTGATGTAAAAATTGATAATTTAAACCAACCTAGAATGCTTTCAACATACGTTATTGCGTATACTCCGGAATGGGGACACTTTGCACCACCTTGTCCAAAATATGGCATTCAAATGGCTGTTGAAAACGGTAAAATTACATCTATTTCAAGAGAAGCATTACCAATTCCGCAAGACGGATATGTAATTGTTGGGCCAAAAGACAAATTAGAAAAGACTTTCAAATCAAGACATGCAAATGTTGATATAAAAACAATTCCAGATTGGAAAAACGTAAACCACATAATCAGCGGTGGACCATATTTAGTTAAAAACGGTGAAGTTTTCATTGATATGACAGAACAAAAACTTGGTGCAATCGGTGGCAGAAACCCAAGAACAGCAATCGGTTACACAGAAGACGGAAACTTAATTATGGTCGCAGTTGACGGTCGTGAAGGGGCTTCAATCGGTATGACCTTGAGAGAACTTGCAGGCTTCTTGCAATCAATCGGTTGTGTAAATGCTATGAACCTTGACGGTGGCGGTTCTACAGTAATGTACATAAACGGCAAAGTCGTTAATATGCCAAAAGTAAAAGGCGGTATCGCATTATCAAACGCTTTGACAATAGACTTAAAATCATAATCATCAGATAACATATCTTCTTTATTTGCACGGGCGAGATTTTCCCAAGAGTTTCGCCCTTTTTCTTTACTACTTTTTGGTAATATTTTAAATTAAAAATTATGCATTAAAGATTAATAGAAAAAACTCACATTCACCTTTAACATACAATTGGGGGCGGTTTTTATGCAACAAAAAATTATTTCGACTATCCTTTTTCTCTTTTTAACCACAAATTGTGCTTTTGCAGAAAGCAAAACTTCAAAAACATTAAGCAGAATTGAAAACAACTTATTCGGGATTGAATATACTGACAATAACGATACCGAAAGACTTTCACGTATTGAAGAACACGTATATGGACAAACAAAAGACGGTAGCGTAAAGTTACGTTTAGAAAACTTGTCAAAAGATATTGCTACAAACCAAATGGGACAGGAAATTGAACCTAAAGAGGACACTTTTGCAGATGATGATAATTATTATTCGCAAAAAACTCTTGCACAATCAAATCAAGACGAATATTACGAACCTGACAATCCAAAGATTGAATATCCAGCGGTAAATGAACTTGAGGAACAAATTTTTGGTAAAACTTACAAAGATTTAGACATAAACACTAGACTTTCAAAATTAGAAAAAGAAACATTTAGAAAGATTTACAATGATGCACTTTCAGACAGAGTCGACCGTTTAAAAAGTAAAACTGGTGCTAAAAATAATTCTATTTCTATTCCTCAAGATTATATTCCACAGGAGAATTACTATTCGCAAGATGACAACTACTTTTCACCACAAACAGTTGCCCAAGATTACGATGACAACTCATTTGGAATGTCTAAAATTCCTCAAAACAGCGAACTTACAGACAAAAGTTTAAACTCAAAACTTAAGAAATTAGAAAAAACTGTTTTCAAACAAAGTTTTTCAAATGAAAATGCTGATGCTCGTTTGAGTAGACTTGAGGGTGCAATTTTTAACACAAATTTCTCATCTGACTCAAACTCTACAAGATTAGGTAGGATTTCAAGTGCGGTTGAAGCACAAAAAACTGCTAAAAAATACGACTCAAACGGTTTTCAACAAAAAATGGCAACCGCAATGCAGATAGGTATGTTTGTTTTGATGGTTGTTGCGATGATATTGTAATCTTAATCAAATTTACAATTCAATTCTCACACTACATTCTAATAAAATCAACTATTTAGCCTATTCGATTAACCTAAAAAGGTTATATAATGTAAACAAGTTGATTTTTGACATAAAATCCTTAGAATTGTATATGGGAGAATATTATGATTAAAAAATTACTAACAGCATTGATTATAACTTTAGCAGTTTCAAACTGTGTATATGCCGTAGAATACCACCAAACTTTAACTCCAGAGGTTAGAAGAGGTATTCAAGATTATAAATCTGGCAACTATGTTGGTTGCATTCAAGAAATTTACCCATATTTAACAAAATCTGAATTAAACGCAAGAAACCAACTTGCAGTGTACTATTTGGGTATGGCTTTATCAAAATCTGGCGATAAAGAAAGAGCAAAAAAATATTACAATGTTGCTAGAACACTTAACCCTAACAACACAATTGGACAATACTCACTAAAAGGACTTGTATGTATTGATGACCCTGCAAACTGTTACCTTAACGTGAAAGCAGTTAGCACAAGTACAAAATCTGTTTATGAATCTGACTTAGACAAATTTATCAATGCACCTTACGGCAACGGTTTGTCATCAGATTTGAACAAAGAAATTGAACGTAAAAAAATCGAACGTTTGAGAAAAGAAATCAACTCAGACCAAGAATTAAACAAATACGAATTCCAAAATTTCAGAGATTTTTCAAAGAAGAAAAGTCAAATTTTCTTGAAAAAAGATGAAGGAATTAAAATTGCATCTAGCGAAAACCCAACAGATGCAGAAATTGTAAACGCAATAAAAGTTTTGAATGCAGCAGGTTTAAGCAACATTGCAAACCAAGCACAAACTGCACAAGAACAAAAAAATAACAGTGAAACGGTTTTAAAACAAGAACCAATTGCTCAAAACGAAGTAAAAAGCGAATATAAACCTGATATTACAAGAGAAGAATATCAAAAACAAATCCAAAGAGAAATGATGGAAGCACAAATGGCTGCAATGAGCCAACCAAACATTGATGCTCTTTTTGGCGAAAAAAACAATAACAATAACAACATGATGATGAATTCAAATATGATGAACATGTTACCATTTATGATGGCTCAACAAGCACAAAACGGCAACGCAAATGGTCAACAACAAATGCTTTCACCAGATATGATGCAAGCAATGATGTTTAATTCTATGATGCCAAACTTCAACTTTGGTCTAGGTAACGGAAACTAATAAAAAGGAAAGATATGAAAATTCAAACTAGCAGATTTGGAGAAATTTATGGCGAAGAAAAAGCCATTTTCAATTTCACAATGCCAATTTTGGGTTATAACGATGAAACTCAATTTATTCTTATAGAGTCAAAAGAAGCATCTTTATTCAAATGGCTTCAATCAACAAAAACTTCCGATTTAGCATTTTTAACAACTTCACCAAGTTTTTTTGGAATAGATTACGTTTTTGAATTACCAGATGAGGCTGAAAGTGCTTTAGAAGTTAAATCTGCTGAAGATTTAATGGTACTAAACATTGCAAAAGTTCCAAACAACAACCCAAGAGGAACTACAGTAAACCTTTTAGCACCAATCGTATTCAACGTTAACAACAATAAAGCAGGACAAGTTATTTTATCAGGTTCTGGATTAGACGTAACTTATCCGTTATTTCAAAATCAACCAGTAAAAAATGATGATGAAGCAAAAGAAGGAGAAACTCTCTAATGCTTATATTATCAAGAAAAAACGGTCAAAAAATAATTATAAATGATGAAATCGTAATTACAATTTTAGATGCGAAAAATGACAACTGCAAAATCGCAATTGATGCACCTAAAGATGTAAAAATTTATCGAGAAGAAGTTTACGAACAAATTCAAGAGGCAAACAAACAATCTGACAGCGTTTCACTAGAAGCCTTGGGAGATTTATCAAACTTAATGCCACCAAAAAATGCAACTCAAAAGAAAGTTATAGTTAAGAAAAAGCAACAATAATGGATTACAAAGAGGCAAAAGAGTGCTTAGTTAACCTAGAATTGGATAAGTGCGAAGATTTTTTCAAAGAAAACGATTACCAATTAGAATATGGCTATTGTGAACTTTTGCGTGGTAATGTTAACGAAGCAAGAAAGATATTTACACCAATCAGAGATGTGGATTTACGTGCAGATTGGGCTTATTTGCTAATTCAATTTATGAATAACTATATTCAATTTTTGCCGTCATATTTGCAAGTTAGAAACTTCTTAGAAATAGATATCGGTTTGCTTTTAAAGGCTGGACTATCTGAAACGGTTGAAAATGTAATTAATGCGTGTGATATTTTTTATCAAATTAATCAAGAAAGTTACAAATTCATCGCAAGAGTTATGTTTAATTACAACTACCCAACGATTGCAAAGATTTTCTTAAAAAAAGGGGTTGAAAGAAGTTATAATGACCCAGAACTGCACTTTTTGTACGGAAATTACCACTTGTTATATAAAAATGACCTCCTTGCACAACACGAATTTGAAACTTGTTTAGAAGTTTTGCCTGAATATTTTCCAGCAAAAATGATGCTTGAAAAACTTGATGAGAAATTTTAAAACTTTCCAATATAAATTATCTAAAAATTGTTTGATTTCTATCTGCACCAACACTTACGATAGAAACTGGAATTTCAGTTAATTCTTCCAATCTTTTAATGTATTTTTTGCAGTTTTCAGGAAGTTCTTCGTAAGATTTTGCACCACTAATATCTTGATTCCAACCTTTAAGTGTTTCATAAACCGGCTCTAAATATTTGTGAATAAACACATCTGTTGGGTATTCGTTGTAGATTTTTCCATTACGTTTATCTTTGTATGCAGTACAAATTTTGATTTCGTCAAAATCGTCCAAAATATCAATTTTTGTTAAAGCCATTGAAGTTAAACCACTTACAAGCCCTGCATAACGAGCCACAACAGCATCAAACCAACCACAACGACGTGGACGACCAGTTGTTGTACCAAATTCATGCCCAATTTCTCTGATTTTATCACCAGTTTCGTCAGTCAATTCAGTAACAAAAGGACCTTCGCCAACTCTTGTAACATAAGCCTTTGAAACACCTATAACTTCTTCAATCATTACTGGTCCATATCCACTGCCTGTAGCCGCACCACCGGCGATTGGATTCGAACTGGTTACGAATGGATATGTTCCGTAATCAATGTCCAACATGACGCCCTGAGCACCCTCAAAAAGAATTGTTTTTTGTTTGTTTTCTCTCAAAAGAGTTTGCCAGTTTTCACAGTAATATGGTTCAAAGATTTTTCTGTATTTTTCGCATAAATCCAAAAGTTCTTTTTGCGAATATTCTTTCAAGCCGTAAACTTCTTTTAAAATCTTGTTTTTCAAAGGTAAAATAATCTCAATTTTTTCTAAAAGAGTGTCTTTATCGAACAAATCGCCAACTTTCAAAGCACATCTTGCGATTTTGTCAGAATAAGTTTGACCAATACCTTTTCTTGTTGAACCTATTTTTCCTTTTTTGACAGTATCTTCTGCCCAACCGTCGACCGCAGTGTGATAAGGCATTGTAATTGTTGCAAGAGGGTTAATTTTTAAGCCTGACAAATCAACTCCACGAGAGATTAATTCAGTCGTTTCTTTTTCAAAAATTTCAGGTAAAACAACTGTTCCTGCACCAATAAAACAAATTTTATTGCCGTATAAAATTCCTGACGGAACTAAGTGTAATTTGTAAGTTTCACCTTTGTAAACAACTGTATGACCTGCATTACAGCCACCTTGATACCTTATAATCATATCGGCTTTTTCTGCCAACAAATCTGTAATTTTTGCTTTTCCCTCGTCGCCCCATTGAGCACCAACAACAACCGTGTTTTTCATTTTTATCTTCTTTCTTTCTTTTTTATTTATCAGTATTAAAACCTATTGGTTTAGTTTTTCTAGGAG
>CAVFCO010000167.1:0-4122 GCA_963620955.1 Alistipes senegalensis
CTTTTTTGATTGTTGCTTTTAATTCATTGCTTTTTTGAACTTGTTCATTTTGCAATGCTTGTACTTGTTTTGATGCAGATACAACCTGTCTTACATCAACATAACCAACTTTGAACTCTGCTGGCGATTTTGACATTGCAAAATTGTTTGTAATTAAGCCTAAAACAAAGGCAAAAGCAACCATTATGATAAATTTGTTTCGCATTATTCTCTCCTTTAAAACTCCAACTTTTCTTTATAATAATATAAAAAATTAAAAATGTCCACAAATTAAGTATTTCTTAAAATTTCTTTCCATTTCCTTGTAAACATATTCGATTGGGTTAAAATAATTTTATGAATATTTTATTTTTACACAGAAATTTTCCGGCACAATTTAGATATATCGCACCTTTTTTGGCGAATAATCCAAATAATAATGTCGTTTTTGTAACTAATAACAAAACTGTAAACTTCCCAAATATTAAAAAAGTTGTTTACGAGTTGAAACGAGAAATTCCAGAGGATTGCCATAGATATTTGCGTTTTTATGAGGAAGCCATTATTCACGGTCAATCTGTTGCTGAAGAGTTGATAAAACTAAAAAATCAAGGATTTCAGCCTGATATAATTTACGGACATTCTTGGGGACAAACCTTGTTTGTAAAAGATATTTTTCCAGAAGTTCCTGTTTTATGCTACTTTGAATGGTTTTATAACGCAGTTGGTGGCGATATCGGATTTGACGGAAAAACTCCAAATGTTGATGAATTAGCAAAATTGAGAATAAAAAATTCACACATATTGATTGATTTATATAGTTGTGATGCGGGAATTTCACCAACAAAATTCCAAGCGAAGCAATTCCCAAAAGAATTTCAGCATAAAATAAAAGTTATGCACGACGGAATTGATACCGATTTTTGTAAACCCGACGATAACGCAAAATTTTATGTAAAAGAAAAGAATTTAACCCTAACAAAAAATGATGAGGTTGTAACGTATGCAACTCGTGGAATGGAAGCATATAGAGGTTTTCCTGAATTTATGCAAGCCGTTGCAATTCTATTGAAAAAACGTCCTAATTTGCAAGTGGTTATCGCAGGAGAGGATAGAGTTTGCTACGGTGCAAGACTTATGGGTACAACTTATAAAAAAATGATGCTTGAAAAACTTGATTTGGATTTGAATAGAGTTCATTTTGTCGGAAGTTTGCCTTTTAGTGATTACGTGAACCTTTTGCAAATCTCATCTGCACACGTTTATTTGACATATCCGTTTGTATGTTCTTGGTCGTTGTTAGACTCAATGTCTTGCGGTTGCCCAATTGTGGCTTCTGCAACAGAACCTGTTATGGAATTTATTGAAAATGATAAAGAGGGGCTTTTGTTTGATTTTTATAATATTCAAGAACAGGCTGAAAAGATTGAATTTGCTCTTGATAACAAAGATTATATGCAAAAACTTCGTGTGCAAGCACGATTAAAAATAGAAGAACAATATGCCTTGAAAAAACTTTTGCCAATGCATGTTGAATATTTAAATGAAATTTTAAATAGAGCGAATTAGCCAAATTGTCTAATAGATTTGTTTTGAAACTTTTTATTATGATTTGAATGATAAAAAGGAGATTTCTATGAAGATTAATTTGAAAATTTTAGTTATGGCTTTTTTAATGATATTTTTAATGTCAGAAAATGTTGCAAACGCAGATACTACAAAGATTGCAGTTGTTGACCTTCAAAAAGTCGTAGCAAGTTCAAAACAGGTAAAAGTTTTGAAAGATGAACAATACAAAAAGGCTACAGAATTGGAAAAATGGCTTGATGTTGCAAAAAAAGATATCGAAAAACAATCGACTGACGAAAATAAACAAAAATTGATAAAAAAATACGATTCAGAACTTGCTAAAAAACGTGATGCGAACACAAAAGAATATACAAGAAAACTGAACGAAATAGATGCAAGTGTAAGCCAAGTTATTACAAATTATGCAAAATCCAAAAGTTATGACATGGTACTTGCAAAGAGTAATGTGTTGTTTGGTGGAATAGATATTACAAGTGAAATAATTAAACTCGTAAAATAAAATTTTGCAAAAAGAATGGGCTTGACACTTTGCGTCAAGCCCATAAAAGTTTTTTAATTAATCAACTATTGACCAAATGCTCTTGTAGTGATTTTTTTGAAACCAAGAATGTTTTTAGTTGCTTGGTCAGCGTGTGATAATGAGTTGATTCTGCCGTTTTGCATTGCTTGTTTAATACTGCAGTTACCTAAAGCAACAACACCGAAGTAAGATCTGCAAGTTGCAGTCCCCATTTTAGAAGGTGCTACTGAACCAGAACCTAATAATTGGTGAGTTGTGTCTTGGTATACGATACCGAATGGTTCAGATGCCATAGCAGGCATAGCCATAACTGATAATAATGCTAAAGTTGCAAATAATTTTTTCATTTTTCTTCCCCTTTCAAATTTTTTGCTACTCCTAAGATAAAATCAAAAAATAAATATTTTCAACATTTCTTTTTTCTACATTGTATGAGCATGTCCCCATGCTTGGCAAGAGAATGTTTCCTTATGTAAACATTTTAATTGTTTTGTTAAAGAAGTTTTGAACTGATGTCGTAGAAATAAATATGGCAATGAGTTTTGTTAGGAGAAATTGCTTATGGGTATGAATGTAAATCCAAGAGATTTTAGTACACAAGCGGATTCAACGAAAGTTGTTGTTCGAGGAATGCCTGTTGACCAAAATGATTCAATTTGGTCAAAACAACAGCCAAAAGTAAAGAAAGTAACCCAAAAAACTCAAGAAGATCGAGAAATGAGCAGTGAAAAAGGTCTTGCTCGTACGGTTTTGAATGCTCTAACAAATGCATTTCTTCCAAACGGATTGCCAGGTGCCGGTGATATGCTGTTGCCGTCTGATAAAGAGGTTTTAGAGAATATAAACCAAAGAGTTCAAAACGGTCAATACGATAGGTTATCTCCTGCCGAAAAAGAATTATATCGAAAACATTTCTTGCAATCGTAGTTTTTACTTTTTATATCTATCTGAAACGGCTTTTAATGTTTCGATGTATTCTGTGCGTAATTCTTTTGGTGCTAAAATTTCAACCTTGTCGCCCCATTTGAAAACGTGCCACATTATTGATTTGTCGCCACTTGCTTCAAATTTTACGACAACAGAGCCGTCTTTTTGTTGTTCAAATTTTTGGGTTGGGTGAAAGTTATATGACATAACATCTTCCGCAATTTCTTTGTCGAATTTCAATTTTACGTTTAAAATTTCGCCAAAATATGAACTGAATGAACGTTTTGAAAATTCTTCCAAATTGAAATTTTGTCTATCAAAATTTGTCATTGTAAGTTCAAGGTCTGTGAATTTATTTAATAAATATGTATAAATTTCATTACCTTTTGCTTTTTCTCTTGCGATAAGATAAATTTTTTCACCATAAATAAGCCCTAATGGCTCAATATAACGTTTTTTGTTATGGTATGTTCCTGTAACAATCAAACAGTTTTTCATCGCTTCTCGGATTGTTACAAGTATTTCATCGTCAATTTGGTATTGAATTGTTTGTCGAACGGCATAACCCTCTGTTTGTAAAATTAAATCAATATTATTTTCAATATTTGCTAATCCTTTTTTGCTAAGAGTTTTAATTTTTTCTGCAACTTTTTCAAGAATTTCTTTCATTTCTTTATTAGTTGTTCGTTTTTGAAACTGCTCAACTGTGGCAATTTCTTCTGCTGTAAACCAAACAAGTTCTTTGATAGAGTAATCGACAAAACCCCAATGCTTTTTGGTATCAGTCGTTTCAATTTCTTGGATATTTGGCAAAATGTTTATAACACTATCACGCATTCTTTCTGCGGTACGGCGAGAAACATTGTATCTTTCAGAGATATCATCTAACGTAACCCCTAAAGGCTTTGATGACATAAAAATTGCCATATCTAAAATGTCTGAAACTCTTGAATATCTTGGTTTGTCTGTTGTCATAATTTCTCCATATTGGCACGACCAATTCTGTCGCTAACGAATTTTATAATAACACAAAATCAAAAAATGAAATCTAAGTCAAAAAACAAATTCTTTAAAAATGTTACGCTATACCATAACATCTTATGAAT
>CAVFCO010000168.1:0-7712 GCA_963620955.1 Alistipes senegalensis
GAAATTGTATTGCTCATTATAATAAAAAGAAGTACTTGATTGATAAAAAGAAATATTTAGATGCTTTAATTTATTTCGAAAACATTTTAAATTATAATGTAAAATATGATTATGAGAAAATATCTTTGTTAAATAAAATTAGAAAATTATCTTTAAAAGAAATTCTTTATTTTATCTATCAAACAGATAATTCATTTTTTAATGATGACAAAATACTAATTTTATTATTTGATGACTTAGCATTAATTAATGGATATTCATTTAAGGAACTTCCTCAAAGAAAATCAATAATAAGAGAATACTTTAGAATTAAAGAAAAAATTAAAAACAATAAAAGTTTAGAAAAAATCGATATAAGTTTGACACTACAAGGAAAATAGGATTTATTTTAATATGCAAATTTTAGAAAAAATTGTTGAAGAATTTAAAAAAGACGAGAACATTGAAGCGATTGTTTTCAGTGGTTCGTCTTCTTACGAATATGATGATAAATTTTCTGATTATGACATTTATATTTATTCAAAAAATGGTGTAGATGTTGATTTTAGAAGAAAAATCGCAGAAAAATTCTCTGATGTATACGAGGTTGATAATCAATTCTTTGAAAACGGTGATGAATGGCAACTTCGAGATAGCGACAAGGTTGTAGATATTATGTATCGTCGTTGTTGCGATATTGAAGCCTCTGTTGATTGGACTTGGCACAAGTTTGGGGCTTGTGTTGGATATTCAACTTGTTTTATTTTCAATATAAAAAATTCAAAGATTTTATATGATAAAAACAACTGGTTTAAATCACTTCAAGATAGTGTGAGCGGTGATTATCCAGAAGAACTTGCAAAGAATATTATCAATAAAAATTTACCATTATTGAAATTCAAAAAGTTTTCATCGTTCTTAGCACAGGTTGAAAAAGCACAAAAAAGAAATGATAAAATTAGTGAAAATCATAGAATTTCAGCATTTTTAGCAAGTTATTTTGATGTTTTATTCGCAAAAAACAAACTTTTGCACTGCGGTGAAAAAAGATTGTTGAATTATGCTCTGAAAAATTGTAAAATCTTGCCTAAAAACTTTGAAAATGATATAAAAGACTTGTTTGAAAAGAACGAAAAGATAAAAACTTTAAATTCTTTAGCAGAAAATTTAAAACAAATAATTTAAAAAGGAGAAAAAATGAAAAAGATTATAACATTAACTTTGTTAGTTGCAATGATGACATTTACATCGCCTGCGTTTGCCGGAACTCACGGAAAAGACGGTAAAATTTCAGCAAGAAGTGTTGGTGCTTGTGCTTGCTCACTTTTAGTTTGGCCTGGAATTGGTCAAGCAATCAATAACCAATCAACAGAAAAAGATGTTACTCACGCAGTATTAGGTTTGACAGGTATTTTCAGATTTTGGTCTGCTTATGATGCTCTAATCGACCGCCAAGGTGGTGTTTGGCATAATAGAATTTAGTTTTGTTAGTTTGTTGCCACAAAATTTTAAATTCAGTATAATAACACTATGAAACAAAGTTCTTTATTTGATGCTATAGCACCCATAATGATTGGACCGTCTAGTTCTCACACTGCCGGTGCAGTTCGTTTGGGTTTGTTGGCGAAAAATATTTATCACGACGAAATTTATAAAATTACGTTTAGATTATATAATTCTTATGCCCAAACTGGTTTTGGGCATGGTACAGACAAGGGCTTGCTTGCAGGTGTTTTAGGCTTTGGTGTTGATGATGTTAGAATTAAAGATATTTTCAATCTTCCAGAAGCCAAAAAAATTGATTACAGTTTTGAATACAAAGAGGATTTTAACCGCCACCCAAATGCCGTTGATTTTATTTTTGAAGACAAAAACGGTAAATATATGATGATTTGTGGGGACTCCGTTGGTGCCGGTAATGTCAGAGTTACTAAAATCAATGAATTTTCTGTAAATATTGCTGGTGATTACAACTCTTTGATTTTAAATTACAAAGATACGACTGGCATGATTTCAAAGGTTACTGAAATTATTCAAAATCGCCAAATAAATATTGCATCACTTATTTGCGAAAGAAATGCAAAGGGTGAATTAGCATCTATGTGTATTTGTTTAGATGGTGAAATAGATGACAGTGTAATTGAAAATATTGAACAAATACCTGATATTTATTTTGTCAGACGTGTGGAAAAATTGGAAAGTTAACAATGCCAAAAGATATAAGAACATTTAAAGATTTAATTATTGCTTGTTCAAACGAACATAAAGCGATTTATGAGGTTTTTCAAGAACGTGAGGCATCTCTTCAAGAAATTTCTGTTGAAGAAGTTCGCTTGCGTGTAAAAAAATCTTTAGATGCAATGAAAGAAGCGATTAAAAAAGGCTTAAATTCTACTGAAAAATCAATAAGTGGACAATGCGGAACTGATTGTGTAACTTTAAAAGAACGTTTTGCAAAACGTTCTGCGGTTTTTGGCAAATCTTTTGAAAAAATTACAACTTACGCACTTGCAACAAGTGAAGAAAATTTGAGAATGGGCAAAATTGTTGCTTGCCCAACGGCTGGTTCTTGCGGAATTGTTCCATCTGTTTTGATTGGGATAAGTGAAGAATATAATTTTGACGAAGAAACTCAGATAAATGCATTAATTACGGCCGGTGCAATTGCGACTATTATTGCTTACAAAGTTGCTCTTGCCGGTGCCGTTGCAGGCTGTCAGGCTGAATGTGGTGTTGCTTGTGCGATGAGTGCAGGTTTGTTGACACAAATGTTTGGCGGTACAATTAACCAAATTATTGATGCAGTTGCTTTGGCACTGAAAAATATTATGGGACTAACTTGCGACCCTGTTGCGGGTTTGGTTGAAATCCCATGTGTAAAACGTAACCCATTTTTGGCAGTAAATGCGGTTACAGCGTATGAATTAGCGATTTCTAATGTTATGAGTAAAATTCCTGCAGACGAAGTTGTTGATGCTATGATGCAAACAGGCGAGTTAATGTCGCCAATGTTGAAAGAAAGTTCACAAGCGGGACTTGCAAAAACAAAAACTGCTATAAAAATTGAGGAAGAATTAAAAAAACAATATAAGGTGATGAAATGAATTTAGATTTTAAAAAAGCATTTAGTGAAGTATTTCAGTTAAAATATTTTTGGACTTATGCCTTTATTTATGCAGTATTAGCAACATTGAGTACAATTTTTAATACTACAAAAGGAATTACGTTAGGTGAAGTTATTTCTAACATATTTTCTATTTGTACATTTGTATCAATTGCTTATATCGTAATGATGATACATAATTTAATTCATGATAACGAATTAAATAATGAAAATGAAAATTTTTGGCAAAATTTTAGACAATCTATAAAACTTGGTTTTAAATCTTTTGTCGGTGTTTTGGCAAATATTTTGATAGTTTTTCTAGTTGATTTTGGTGCAACTATATTATGGGCATTACTAAATGCAGTTATTGATAAATCAGGTAAAATTCTAAATCCATTCTCAATTATATCTTTTGCTTTGATTATTTTAATTACAGTTGTTGCAATGTTATTTATCGTAAAATTGTTGGTTGTATCTTTTGCTCAAAATTATGCGATAAAAGATATGTTCAAATGGAGAAAAGTTTCAAAAGTGTTCTTTAAAAAGGGCTTAGCGAAAAAAACTTGTGCAGTTTTAGGAATTTATTTATTAACTTGCATTTTATTAAGTGCAATTTTGTTAGGATTTTTATTCTTATTTAACCTAGGAATTTCATTCTTTGCAAAAACTCTTTTAGAAAATCATTATTTGTCAGTTGCAATTCTAGTTAGTTTATCAGGTGTAATTCTTCCATTTGTGGGAGGTTTTGCACATTTCATGCTTTCTTCTGGAATTTATAATATGCTTGCAAAAATTTATAAAGAAGGTTTAGCAGAATAAAATGGAATTAGCAGAATTAAAAAACAGAATACAAAAAAATAAGGAGTGTCTTTGACGTCGAAAATCTGCAAAAAGAATTGGCAGAATTAGAACAAAGACTTCAATCTCCTGATGTTTGGGCTAACCAAAAATTGGCAAGCGAGTTAGGTCAAAAAACAAGAGAAATTAAAGAAAATTTAGCAAAAGTAGACTCTTGGGAAAGTATTATCTCTGATGCTGAAGTTGCTTGTGAAATCGGTGATGAGGAACTTATTGCCGAATCAGAAAAGTCTATTGAAAAATTAAAAACTGAACTTGATAAATTTGATGTACAGATGATGCTTTCTGGCGAATATGATAATGCAGATGCAATGCTGACAGTTAATGCAGGTGCAGGTGGAACAGATGCTCAAGATTGGGCAGAAATGCTTCTTAGAATGTATACTCGTTGGGCTGAAAACCATAATTGGAAAGTAGATTTATTGGATAAATCTGAGGGTGATGAGGCGGGAATTAAGTCTGCAACAATAAAAATCACTGGCAAATATGCGTATGGTTATGCAAAAGCAGAAAGAGGGGTTCACCGTTTGGTTAGAATTTCTCCATTTAATGCAAATGGCAAACGTCAAACAAGTTTTGCAAGTTGCGAAGTTTCACCAATTATTGAAGATTACGAAAAAGAAATTGTTATTCCACCAGAAGATATTGAACTTGATACAATGCGTTCAGGCGGTGCTGGTGGTCAAAACGTAAACAAAGTAGAAACAGCGGTAAGAATTTTGCATAAACCGACAGGAATTGTCATAAAATGCCAACAAGAACGTTCTCAGTTGCAAAATAGAACGATTGCAATGCAAATGCTGGCTGCGAAATTGCTTGCAATCCGCCAACAAGAACACGAAAAGAAATTAGCAGAATTAAAAGGTCAAAATTTTGATATAAATTTTGGTTCACAAATTCGTTCTTATGTTTTCCACCCTTATAAAATGGTTAAAGACCACAGAACTGGCTACGAAGTTGGTGATGTAGATTCAGTAATGAACGGCGATTTAGACGGATTTATTGAAAGTTATTTGAAACAATAAATTTATATATGGTCGTTTTCGTATTTATGTGCTAATATATTTTTGGGTAAACTTCCTCACCTTCTCTGACACATGCTAGTTAAGAGTTAAGGCAGAAAGGAGGTGAGCAAATGACTCGAGAAGTAATTAAAAAAGTCCTAACTACATTAGGACTTTTAATACAAATTCTCGCCGAGTTTGTATAGGGAGTTAAGAAAGACTTTAAGAAAAGCACTTCTTAAGGTCTTTTCCCTTATATGCTTATTTTAACATGTTTTTACACCTTTTTCAAGTGTGGCAAATTAAAATCTGAAATCTCGTTCGTTATGTTCGATTTTTCCAAGAATTTCAACTGTTTTTTCTCTAATTTTTTCATTAGGAATTTCTGAAAGTTCTTGTTGAATAGTTTTTTCACCTGTTTTTTTAGTTTTTTCAGATGCATAATCTTCTAAATATTCTTTTAAAGTGATTATTGCGTTAGGGTGGCAACAGTTTTGAATTTGTTTTGATTTGCAAATTTCCATAAAACGTTCACCAGTTCTGCCCTCACGATAACAAGCGGTGCAAAAACTTGGTAAATAGCCGATTTCCATTAACCAATTTATAATTTCATCAAGTGAACGATTATCTACAATATCAAATTGTGAGGAATCTTCTTCAGTGTAATCTTGTTCGTCATAACCGCCAACAGAGGTTTTTGAACCGCCAGAGATTTGTGAAACACCTAGGTGAAGAACTTTTTCTCTAACTTCTTTTGATTCTCTTGTAGAAATAATCATGCCTGTGTATGGTACGGCAATTCTGATACAAGCGACAATTTTGCAGAAAGTATCGTCATCAATGCCGTTGTCAAAAGCAGATGGGTCAATATCGTCAGCGTGTCTAATTCTTGGAACACTGATTGTGTGAGGACCTACATTATGAACCGCTTCTAAGTGTTCTGCGTGCATTAAAAGTCCTGCAAATTCATATTTATAACGTTCCAAACCAAATAAAACACCTAAACCAACGTCATCAATACCGCCGTCCATTGCTCTGTCCATTGCTTCTGTGTGGTAAGCATAATTATGTTTTGGACCTGTTGGGTGAAGTTTTTCATAACTTTCTTTGTGATATGTTTCTTGGAATAAAATATATGTTCCGATGCCTGCTTCTTTTAATTTACGGTAATTTTCAACGGTTGTTGCTGCGATATTTACGTTAACACGGCGAATTGCACCATTTTTATGTTTAATTCCATAAATTGTTTTTATGCTTTCAAGAATGTATTCAATAGGATTATTTACAGGGTCTTCGCCTGTTTCAAGTGCAAGACGTTTGTGTCCCATATCTTGAAGTGCGATTACTTCACGTTCGATTTCTTCTTGAGTCATTTTTTTACGTGGAATATGAGTGTTTTTTGCGTGATATGGGCAATAAACACAGCCGTTTACACAGTAATTCGATAGATATAGCGGAGCGAACATTACAATTCGGTTTCCGTAAAAATCTTTTTTAATTTGTTCTGCAAGTTTGTAGATTTTTTGATTTTTTTCTTCGTTTTCACATGCCAGCAAAACACTTGCTTCTCTATGAGATAAGCCTTTTCGTTCTTCTGCTTTTTTGATTATAGAATCAATTAACTCAAGATTATTTTTGTTTTTTTCTGTATAATCTAAAGTTTCTAAAATCTCCTCGTGATTAATAAATTCTTCTGCTTTTAATGATTTTTTGTTGTACATATAAATTCCTCTTATTATAATGATACAACTAAAATACAAAATGAACTACACTTTTCTGACTATTGAAAAATAGCATTTTTTGTACTACCATTTTCGTATGGCTAAGATAATTACAGTACAAAAAGGGACTAAAGATATTCTCCCTACAGAAATAGATAGTTGGCATTTTATTGAAGATGTCGCAAGCAGAGTTTTTTCAAACGCAGGCTACAAAGAAATCAGAACACCGATTTTTGAGGCAACAGAACTTTTTGCACGTGGTGTTGGTGATACAACAGACATTGTGAATAAAGAAATGTACACTTTTGAAAAATCAGAACGTTCTTTGACACTTCGTCCTGAAAATACTGCTGGTGTTGTTCGTTCTTATATCGAAAACGGTATGCATAGACTTCCAGCACCTGTAAAACTTTGGTATAAAGGACCAATGTTTAGATACGAACGTCCTCAAGCAGGTCGTCAAAGACAGTTCCACCAAATTGGTATGGAAATGTTTGGCATTGCTCAACCAACTGCAGATGCAGAGGCTATTTCGCTTGCTGTAAATTATTTGAATGCTTTAGGTTTGAACGATTTAGATGTTGAAATCAATTCTTTAGGCTGTCCAACTTGTCGTGAAGAATACAAAACTAAATTGAAAGCAGTTTTAAAACCTTATTTATCAGAACTTTGTCCTGATTGTCAAAAAAGATATGAAAAAAATCCTTTAAGATTGCTTGATTGCAAAGTTGAAGAATGCAAAGCGATTTATGAAAAACCTGAAGTAAAAGAAGTTATTACATCAGATTTTGTTTGTCCTGAATGTCATGAACATTTTGAAAATGTTAAAAAATATCTTGATATTTTGGGGATTAAATATTCTGTAAACAAACTTCTAGTAAGAGGTTTGGACTACTATAACAGAACAGTTTTTGAAATTAAATCAAATAATTTGGGTTCTCAAAACGCTGTTTGTGGTGGTGGTCGTTATGATAGTTTAGTTAGAAACTTAGGTGGTGAAGACACTCCAGCCGTTGGTTTTGCTATGGGTATGGAAAGATTAAT
>CAVFCO010000169.1:0-3909 GCA_963620955.1 Alistipes senegalensis
AATATGTCCTGGATACCAGTGAATATGACTATCTTTTTTCAATTTTTTCCTTAATTCTTGTTGCTTTACCTGAACGTTCTCTTAAGTAGTATAATTTAGCACGTCTAACATCACCACGTCTTAGAACTTGGAATTTTTCGATTCTTGGTGAGTGAACTAAGAATACACGTTCAACGCCAACACCTTGGAATACTTTTCTAACAGTGATAGTTTTGTTTAAACCTTCGCCTCTGTCTTTTATGATAGTACCTTCAAATGCTTGTGTTCTTTCTTTGTTACCTTCAACGATTCTTACGAAAACTTTTACTGTATCGCCAGGATTCATTTGAGGAATTTCTGCTTTTTTAAAGCCGTTTTCTAAATTTTCAATAATCGGATTTTTCATTTTTCCATTCCTTTATATTCTTTTATTAATTCTTTTTAGTGCAAAAATACGGGTTTTTACAAACCTGTAAATTAATCATATTTTAAACATAATCTAAATTCAAGTACCTACTTAAGATTTGTTTATATTTTTTTTTCTGCTATATTATAGTTATCGAAATTTAAGGAGAAATTATGTACAGTTTAATCTTAGCGGGTGGTTCTGGAAGCCGTTTATGGCCTTTATCAAGAGAGTTATACCCTAAACAATTGTTGAATTTGAATATGGAACAAAGTTTGTTGCAATCAACTTACCAAAGACTGGCATGTTTTACTCCGTCAAAAAACATTATCAGCGTTACAAACGTGAAACATGTTTCTAACGTAAAAAGTCAGTTGCAAGAATTCGTTTCTTCTCCAATTGTTTTGGCTGAACCAGTTGCAAAAAATACTGCACCTGCAATTGCAGTGGCTGTAAAATATATTTCAACTATTTCAAAAGAAGAAGACCCTGTAATTTTGGTTGTTCCGTCAGACCCTCTAATCAAGGATTTGGCTGGATTTAAAACTTCTGTAATGCGTGGTGAAAAACTTGCAAAACAAGGTTATATCGTTACATTTGGTGTAAAACCAACATATCCTGAAACAGGTTATGGTTATGTAAATATTACAGATGAAAAAATTGAAGACGGTTTTAAAGTTAAACAATTTGTTGAAAAACCAAATGAAGAAACTGCAAAAAAATATTTAGAGGCTCAAACATATTTCTGGAATTGCGGTATGTTTATGTTCAAGGTTTCAACATTTATGGAAGAATTAGAAAAAGCAAATTCTGAAATCTTTAATAATCTACAAAATTTTGATTTTTCAAAATCTTCTCAAATTCCGTTTATTGAATTTGACAAAATGCCTTCAATCTCAATAGATTATGCAGTTATGGAGAAATCTGATAAAATCGCTCTTGTAAAACTTGAAAGCGATTGGAACGATTTAGGTTCTTGGCAATCAATCTATGAAATTAGTGAAAAAGATGCAAATGGCAATGTTTTTGTTGGAAACGTTATGGACGAGGGTTCAAAAAATTCTTACGCATATTCATCTTCAAAACTTGTAGCAACAATTGGTTTGGAAGACACTGTTGTTGTTGAAACAGAAGATGCAATTCTTGCATGCAAATCAGATAGAACTCAAGATGTAAAATTGATTTATGATAGATTGAAAAAAGATAATGACGATGTTCACAAGGTTCACAAAACTGTATATAGACCTTGGGGCTTCTATTCTTGTATTGCAAATGGCGACGGCTATTTAACTAAGAAAATTCACGTAAACCCAGGGCAAAAATTGTCTATTCAATCTCATAATCACAGAGCAGAACACTGGGTTGTTGCCGTTGGTGAAGCAACTGTTGTAAAAGGTGATGAAACTTTAAAATTGACTGTAGGTCAATCTGTAGACCTTGCAATCGGTGAAAAACACTCTCTACAAAATCTTTCTGCCGGCGATGTAGAAATTATCGAACTACAAATCGGTGATATCTTATCAGAAGACGATATCGTAAGATACGAAGATATGTACGGTAGAGTTTAATTATAATTTTTTAAATGGCGGTTCAAGATTTATCTTGAGCCGCCATTTTTATATTTTTATTTTAAATTGAATGTTTTCGTATTCAAAAGAATAAAATATTCATCAGTTCTGTATCCCATTACAAATTGGTGATGTAGGAAGAAGTTATTTGTAAGTTTGCAAACTTTTTGTATTGGAACTTCATTAACGTTGCCGATTTGCTTTGAAATTGTGCCATTAAGACTATTGTAATAGCAAACAAATTCGTCATTTAGATTTAGCGGAAAATGATTTTTGTTTAAATCCAAATAGTAGTTGATTTTTTCTGGTGAATATTTTTCAAAATTAGTTACGGCTTGACCGTTTGCCGGAATAAAAATTAAATCATATTTGTCAAAATCTTTTGATTTCATATTCTCAACGGTGTTGATATCAAATGGTTTGCCTTGAAGTTGATATGTTTTTATAAATAGAATACTTTCTGCAAAACTTGGTAAGAAAAGCATTTTGTATTCTTTGTCTGAGAATTTTGAAATAATTAAAGAGTTCAAGTTGCACGCTTCGTCTAATTTTTTGCTTCGTCTATCGTATTTGTAGCAAGGAATTTTTGAACGAAATTCTTGAATTGTAGTCGGTTCTTTTATTTGATTTTTAACTAATCTTGCAAATGGTCGTCCCCACAAATGAGTTGAAATAACTAAAAGATAGAACATTGCGATTAGTATGTAGAAAATTTTTAATAAATTTTTGTTTGATTTTATGTAAGATAACGAAATTATTGGCAATGAAATTATGATAAAACAAGTCAAAAATCTTGTATTGTAAGTCATAAATGCGATTGTACTAGATAAAATTACGATGTTTAAAAGTAATGCTAATGCAAAAATGAATTCTGTGAAAACTTGTTTGTTTTTGTTCCAAAGCGGTCTGAATAAGCCTTTGATAAAACAAGGTAAAACAAGCAAAAATCCAAAAAGTCCGCACCCCATAACAGGTTCGATTAATGTTTTGTTGAAAAATCCTGTACCACAATAAATACCGTTTGGTACGTCGTTAACTTTTAGAGTTGTCAAAATTTTATTTTCTAAAGCGATAAGTTTGTCGCCAAATTCAGGTGAAATATTTATTCCTGAAAAATCGAAAAATAGGAAGAAGTGTTTTACTAAATTTGCGATTAAACCTTTTATTCCTGAAAGATTTTTGTGGGCAAGTATTGCACCTGGTGTACCCATTAAATTTCCGTAGTCAATTATGTTTAATATGTAATTGAATGATGAAAATGATATGAAGTTAATAATTCCAAAGCCTAAGAATTTTAAAATTGAGGTTTTGTCTTTGTTTAGATAAGAAAAATATAATAAAATCAATCCAACGGCTGGAATGCAAAGAATTGCGGGAGTTTTTATGCCGATAGAAATTGCATAAGCAAGTGAGGACATAAAAAGAGTCGTGTTGTTTGACTTGTTTTTTATTGCGTCAATAAATAAATAAATTGATGTCAAAACCAATCCTGCTACCATTAAATCTGTTTCTGTGCCTGAAACCATAACGACAACAGAGGCGAAAGAACTCATAATCATTAATGTCCAAAGAGTTTTTCGCATTGAATAACCGATAAATTTAAAAATTCCGTAACCGCTAGTTAAAATCAACAGGTAGCAAAGGAATGTGAAACTTCCCATAAACAGTTGCTTTTTCGTGAATAAAATTACCCACATATAAAGGATTTCAGAATTTATAGGAAATGTCGTAATTCTTATATCAGTAACGTTAAAATGGCTCAACGAGTGATTCATAACCCAATCGAAACTTCTTACAACGTGGTAAGAGAACGCATCGCCAGAGGTTACAGGTAACATTATTATTAAATATAACGATATCAAAATGAATACAAACCACGACAAAACTAAAATCCATAAGGATTTATCTAGTTTTAATGCGTTAAAAAATTTTTTTGAAAAATTTGTAAAATTAGGC
>CAVFCO010000169.1:3919-12155 GCA_963620955.1 Alistipes senegalensis
AATTAGGCTTCCAAGTTGGCTTGCCATTTTTTATCCATAAAATTAATCCAATTACAAGGCAAAAAATATTTGCTAGTAAAAATAGAATTTCTTTTATGCTTTGAAAAATAGACAAAACTTCGCTAGTTGCAATAATTTGTGCAAAAGCGATTAATAATGTATAAATAAAACCTTTTACCGCATCAGATTTTGCTAAAATTGACGCAACAAAATAACTTGATACTAGTATAAAAATTAGAGATAATATAAACAGTATCATTTTTCACCTATAGAGGAGTGTAATCTGAATATACAAGACTTGCCCAACTTGTGAAGTAACTGATTTGAGTTGCTGAAGCCGGTTTTATGTAAATTTTGTATTGATGTTCAGGTGGAATACTCAATGCATTTTTGATTGCTGATTGAATAACTGATGGGTGAGTTACAATGATAACCCTACCTCTAAGGTTTTTTTCAATTATTTGAGAAACAATATCATTAACTCTTTTGTTGAACAAATCAATATCTTCGCCACCTTCTGGACAGAAGTTTTGAGGAGTTCTGTGTAATTCTTCTAACATTTCAGGATATTGTTTTTCGATTTCATCAAAAGATAATCCGCCCCAAACCCCACATTTTCTAGTGTAAAGGTCGTTTATTGGTGTGAAATCTTGTTTTAATTCATCTGCAAGAATTTCTGCACTCTGAACACAGCATAATGCAGGACTGCAATAAATATTATCTGTTTTTAAGCCTCTTTTTTTAACAAAATCAGCGATTTTTTTTATTTCTTGATAACCATTATCGTTAAGTGGTGGGTAATCTATCTTGTTTGTTAATCTGTTTTCTTCAGAATAAATAGTTGAACCGTGTGCGATAAAAGTTATTTTACATTTTCTTTTAAACATATCTTCCCCTTTGAATAAATATTATATCATAATACATGTGAAGATTAAAATGTTAATTAATGTAACAAAAGTTACTGGCATGTCGAAAAAATCAGCAAAAAATATTTTGACGATGTTTAATTGTCGTATAGGTAGGAATATCAGTTTTTTGCATGCTAAAAATTAATCCAATTAAAACAATGGGAATTTATGACAAAGAAGGGTTACAAGTGCGTAAGTCTGACTTTTTTGTGTCTGAAAATCCTATTAAAACTACCTTGAAAACTGATATTTTCCAAAAACAAACAAATACTGATAATACCTTGAAAAGCCCATTGCAAAACAATTTTGCTTTGAATTTTACTGGACTTAAAAAACAAAATCGATATGAACAAGGAAAAGAGATTGCATCTGGTATAAAAAATGCCCTAGATAAGAATATTGGCGGAGTTTCTAGCCAATCGTTTAAAGATGCATATAACAAAATTACTGATAAAAATATTATTCCTACAATGAACGCATACAACAAGATTTCACCTGATGAAACTTTGATAGGTGCTATTTGCAAAGAGAGAGGTAATTCTTACCAAACACGTATGAATGCCGTTCGAGGACTCACTGATAGACTTGTTTCTCTCGGTGAAAAAGCAGGAGTACAAACTGAACATTACAAAGAACATTTCAATGCTGAATTAGACAAGCAATTTGATACGATTTTGCCTGTAAAAGTTAAGCAATTGGATAAGGTTTCAGGTGCGTTGGCTCAAGCGATTGAAAACAAAAATAGTTTGAAACAAGACGAAAAAACTTTATTAAAAACCGCAAAATTAAATGATACTCAAACCTATACAACAGAAATTTTAACAAATTCTGTTAAAAAAGCACGTCAATCTATGGAAGAACAAGCCAACTATGACGGTTGGTCTGCAAAACTTGGCGAACAAATCCGAAAACTTTGGAACTCTGAAAATCAAAAAGAACTTGTTCACGACGATATCAATACTTTTGAAAAACAAGTCGGTGATTTGAACAAATTAATCGGAACAAAAGAATACAACAAAAAATTTAAAGAAATTTTTGATGTTGATTACGACCCAGAATTAATTGCAACTTACAAGCAAAAAGAAGACAAGTTTATGGTTGCATCAATTTGTGCCGGAGTAGAAACAAATTTCAAAAATTCTGTAAAAGATTTATTGAGCAACAAACCTTTAGAAGATGAATATATCTTCCCAACTTCAATGACAACTGGAACAATGCCAGTTTTGAAAGAACGAAGAAGTGATAAATACGAAAGAAATATAAATGCTTTTGCTGAATTTGTCGGCAAGGGTAATGTTGAAGACGGCAGAAAACAAATTGAAAAAACAATGAGGGATTACAAAATCAAAGATAATTCTTCAATTGATGAAAAATATGCTGTTCTTCAAAAAATGGCTAATAAATATGCAAAACGTTTGCACCAAAATACTCAAAATGCTACAGGCAAAAAAGATTTGGCAGAAATTAAACGTGAATACGATAATTCATATTACTCTGCATTTGGTGTGAAAAACGATGTTGCAAAACGTGTTGAAGATTATAGAGCCTCTCAAATGTTGTCAGAACTTCTACTTCAAGACGGTTTGTTGTGTGCAGCATCAATTCCATTCTGGGTTTGCACTGCGGGTACTGGAATTATTCCTACAATGAAGATTGCAGCATTGCACTCTGGTGCTGATATGCTTGTGTATGGCTCTGATAGATTGTCATCAAAACAAGGTATGACAGAAAAAGATATCAAAGAAATCTTAAAATGGACTGCGGTTGACGGTGCTACTGCATTTGCAAATCAGTTGACTTATAGAGGTATTGAAGCAATAACTTCACCGATTGCGAAAATGTCAGGGACAGCAGCAAAATTAACAGATTTTGCTTTGTGTACCGCTGCTGATGTTGGTATTGATTGTGGTTTTGAATATTTAGCATCAGGAAAAGTAACTTTGCAAGGTGCAGTATATTCTGTATTATTCTCTACTGCTGGTTATATTATTGATTTAAAATTAGACGAAGAATCTCGTAAAAAAATATCTAAAAATGCCTAAAATCCATGTGCGATACATGTTTTGACATGTTAACCTTTGTAACAAAAGGTAGTTTCTTTGACGGATTTGTTAAAGTTTTGGGCAATTTCTATCGTTTTTTGACGTTGTATAACATGTAATTACAATTTTATAGTACTATTTTTTTATTTTTTTGAGGAAAAATGGCCGGCGATCAACATTTACAATTAGGTAAAAAACAGCAAGTAACGTTTAATATAGGACAAATTAAGTCCGGTATTACTGCTGCAGAATTCAAGGATAACGAAGCACTAACAAGTATCTTCAACTCTTGTGATACTAATAAAAACAGTGTTTTAGACGAAAACGAAGTTCAAGATTTTAAAGATAAATTAACTCAAGCCGCAGGCGAAGATATGATTTTGGACGAGTCTGAGGCTAGAAAACTTTTAAAACAAGAACAAACTGCACTTAGAGAACAACAAAAGGCACAAGGTCAACCTGCAACTAAGACAAAAGTTAAGGCTGATGACTTGTATAATTTTGCTGAACAATGGCAAAATTGGAGCCAAAACACAAAGGTTAAATCTTCTGTTGTTGAGGGCGATAAACGAATTGTAACTTACGAAGACGGTGGTCAAGAAGTTATTAATAAAGATGGTTCAAAAGTCATTACAACTATCAGTGGTGGTATTAAAACTTCTCAAACAAGAAGTGCTGACGGAAAACTTGAAAAAGCCGTAATTGAAAACGAAGAAGACGGAACTGTAGAAACACTTATTTATGGTGAAGACGGTAATCCTACAAGTCGTGAAATTAAAAATTCAAAAGAAAATTCAACAGAAACTGTTCAATATAAAAATGGCAAACCTGTATCTTACACAAAACAAAAAGAGGGTTCGCTAGAAGAAGTTGCTTTTGCAGAAGACGGCAAAACTGTAACTTCTCACACTTTAAAGACTAATGAGGCTTCTTATGAAATAGGTACAGAAGGCTTTGCTAATGGCAGAGTAACCAAAGAAATCATCGGTGAGGGTGAAGAACAACAAGTTACTGAATATAACTATGCTGGTGAAAATGATTTTACAAAAACTTTAAAATATCAAGATACAGAAACTGTTTCTGTAGTTAAAAATGGACAAATTGTGTCTTTAGATGCAACTCAATACGATGCGAACCATAACAAGGTTCAAAGTGTAAAAGTTACAGAAGACGGAACAAAAACAGTATCTTTATACAAAGATAATAAAGTTGTTTATGATTCAGTAACAGACAAAAATGGCAGAGTAATTGAAACTCAATACAATGCTTCTGGTCATAGAACAATGCAACAAATTACATCACCTAAAGGTCAAATTCAAATTGCTGAGTATGACGGACACGGTAATACAAAAGTTATCGTTCAAAACGGTGAAACTATCACTTCTATGGGACAAAAATTCCACAGAACTACTCAACAAATGGTTGCTGTAAACAGAGGACACGTATACAAAGATTCTGACGGCAATCCATATTTCTTAGTTGGTGATGAAGTAAGAGTTCAAGGTGAATTCCCTGCAAACCATAGAGGTTTAAGAAACAGAAATGGTGCTGCTGTAGAAATCGCTGAATATACTGCACAAGAAGAACAAAGAGTTGCTGCTCGTTTACAAGGTAAACAACAAAAAGCAGTTACTGTTCAAAAAGATTATGCAAACTGGTATAAATTTGCCGCAGATCAATTAAAATCTGAGGGTGTTGCAAATCCAACAAAAGAACAAATTAACGATAGAACAAATGAATTGTTATTGTTAAATCCAAACGTTGAAATTCCTAAAAAAGGAACAAAGATCGTTGCGATAAAAACAGATAAAGAAATTCAAGTTGAAAAACAAAAAGAACAACAACGTCACGCAAAAGCCGTTCAAGCCGGAGTTGTAAATGGTATGGTTGGCGATTACAACAAAGCCGTAACAAGTTTCAATAATCAAATGCAAAAAGACGGTTGGGCTGCTGATGTTGCTGATGCTGTTTCATACATTTGGAATAACGATTGGTGGTCTGCAACAGGTAACACTGCAAGACAAGTAAGACAAGATTTAGCAACTTACCACAATCAATTAGAAGGTTTAAGAACTGCCTATAGACAAGGTGATGCTCAATTTAAAGCAAAATTCAAAGAAACTTTCGGTGTTGAATATAGCCAACAAAATGTTGAAGCATACAATGCTAAAAAACAAAAATTAGCAGATGTTTCAACTGCCGTAGCAACAGAAAAATCTGTTACTGCAAGAATGGATAAATTATTCCAAGATGGTAATGCTTCTGCCGTTCAAAAAGAAATACAAGGATTGTTAGGTTTGTCAAATCAAGATATGGCAAAACTTAAACAAAAATTGCAAAGTGAAGGCAAATCTTTAGATATGAACTATATGAGAAGTTTATATTCAGATATCAAAAAAGGTTTAGCCGCAAATACTAAAAAAGCCTTAGGTGGAAAAACATTACAACAATATCAAAACGAAATGAACTCTGCATATAAACATGCATTTGGTGATAGAAATGATATCGTTGAAAGAGTTGAAAATTATAACGCATCTCAAGATACAGGTGCTGCCGTTGTTAAAACAACTACAAAAATCGTTGGTTCAGCAGTAATTGCTGTTGCAACTGGTGGTTCTGCATCAGGTTTATTACTTGCTGCTGTTGGTTCTTCTGTATTGTCATTCACTGTAGATGCTACAGATATGATGTCTGACGGTATGACTCACAGTGGTAGCGAATATTTAACTGCAGGTAAGAATGCTGCAATTGACGGTGCCGGCCAACTTATCAGTGGCGGTATGTCTAAAGCATTGAAACTTTCAGAAGTTGGCAGAGTAACAAGATATACTGTTCAAGCCGCAACTGATGTTGGTGTTGACTTATCTGCTGAATACTTACGAACTGGTGAAATGCACTTGTCTACAGCAATTACATCTGCAATATCATCTGTTGGTGGTGAAATGTTAGGTGATTTCTTAGAAGCAAGAGCAATGAGAAAAGCCGGCGATTTAGGACCTATTGATGAGGGTGCATTAGCACGTGAATATGGCTCTGTTGATTCAGGTTGGTTAGGCGGTGCAAGAGGAACTGAAGCCGTTAACCCTGAACATTCAAGATATTCATATCACGTATCTTCAAGCCAAATGGGCGGAGGTACTCGTGCAAATGTTCGTGGCGTTGACGTTCAACTTGATGCACCAAGAGATATCAGAGTAGATGTTTCATCAAGTCAAAGACAAGCAATTCAACGTGATGTTGCAAGTCTTGGCGTTCAAGGTCGTGAATTTAATCAAGGTTTAGAAACATTAGAAGCAATTCAAACTGCTAGAACTTCATACACTCATAGAGCAGACGGTGTTGTAGATTACGCTGCAACTCAAGGTATGGGACAAAAAGCAAGCGGTGTTGCTTCAAGAAGTGCTGTTACTGCTCCAGGTAGAGAAGATTGGCGTGCAGGTGCAGGCATGAGAGAAGATGTTTACCAAACATTATCTCAAAGAGGTATCATTGGTGATTCTCAATTAGTTGAAGATTGCGGTAACTTGGCTGGTAAAGCATACGGTAAAGATAAGGCTTACAACGGTTGGAACATCGCAACAGATGCTAATGGTCAATCTTTAACAACAAACTTAGATAACGGCTTCCACGCAAAAGCATACGAAAAAGACGGCAGAGTTGTTATCGCATTCAGAGGTTCTGATGACGTTGGCGACTTAACTTCAGACTTCGCAATGATGGCAGGCAGAACTCCTGAACAATTAGACAATGCTATTGCATTTGTTGAAAGAGTTAAACAACAATTCCCTGATGCTCAAATCGTTGTAACAGGACACTCTTTAGGTGGTTCTTTAACAGAAATGGTTGCATCTAAATATGATGATGTTGTTGGCTTAACATTCGATGCTGTTGGTACAAGAGGTATTGTCGAATCAACAGGCGGTGCATTAAAAGATAATCACAACACTGTAAACTACGTTGTTCACGGTGATGTACTTTCAAATGCTGATGCTCACGTTGGTCAAACTGTTGTTGTAAGCAATATTTCTAAAGGCAATGAAAGATTAAGCCCTCACTCAATCGGCAACTTTATGGGTAATAGTTCAGCCCTAGAAGGTGTTGAATCAGGTATCTTAACAAGACACGTTGTTGCAAATACTGATCCAAATGCACCAAGTTTATCTTCATTAATCAGACAATCTGCAGACGGTACTGTAACTCTTGATAGCAAACAATTCAGAGGTATTGCAGAACGTTTTGAATATGATGTAACAACTTTAGGTTCAGATTTAGACGCACTTGAAACTCAAATAAAATCATTAAGCGACCCTCAACAAAGAGCAACTTTACAAAGTATGATTGACTCACGTAGAGTTGATATCACAGAGCGAACTAATATTCAAGCAAATACAAACACTTTAAGAACTTTATCAGGTGATGAAGTAAATGAAGTTCTTGCAAGAGATTTCGGTTTCACAGAACCTGGTTTCTTAGGCGGAGATACTCCATCTGCTGAAATTGTTACTCGTAAACCAACTAAGTTTGTTCGTGTATACAATGACCAATCTTCATTCGCAAAAGGTACTTGGTTAATGCCTTATGACGAAGTTGTTGGAAAAACTCCGGAACAAATTAAAGATTTCTACGCATTACCTGCAATGCCTAAGTATATCGTAGAAGTTGAAATCCCTGCTGGCACTAAGATGTTTACAGGTAAATGTAACCCTCTTGAAGGCTGGGGTAACGGCGGAGGTACTCAATACTTTGTAACTGATAACTTCGAAATTCCAACAAACTTTGATAAAAAACGTCTTATTAAAGGTGCTACAAATTAACAATTCATAGAAAGAACATAAATGGATATAAATTTTGTAGATAACAAATTAATACTACCAACTTCAAAACTTGCATTTAAGTATAATATTTATAGCGTTGCAAAAATTAAAGGTGGCGTTGTTGTTCTGCTTGATATTCCAAGTGATTCAGACGTTACTGAAAACCTTTATGCAATTGATTTGAACGGTCAAAAACTTTGGAAAGTTCAATCTGTAAAAGAAGTTAATCCAAAAATTACAAGATTGAGTCCGTATGTTGGAATGTCTTTGTTGCCAAATGGTAATATTTCTGCGACAACTTTCTTTGGCTTGAATTATGAAATTTCAGCCAAAGACGGTAAAATTTTATCTTCAAAAATGGCTAAGTAACAAATGTACAAGTTCAAATACATATTAGACTAAAAGAAACTTTTTTATGAAACTAATAAAAGAAAGGAGTCTAATATGACACAGATAAAAAATGTATGGAACT
>CAVFCO010000170.1:0-2686 GCA_963620955.1 Alistipes senegalensis
CAAAAACTATAAAAAATAAAAGATTTAACCCTGTATTCAAAATCAAATTGTTAGGCACAAATGTATTCAAAAACATCATCAAAGTTGTCAAAAATGGAGAAGAATTTGTTATCGCAGAAAATCCACCGATATTCAATACTTGCAATAAAACCGCAATCACACCCACAGATAAAATCGCAGTAACCAAAGCATAATCACGTTTTTGCAAAGATTTTTGCTTAAATATGTCATAAATAAACATCAAACCCAACGCACTCGCACCGATTAGAGCCATTATGCTTGTATTTGCACACAAAATTAGCAAAAAAGCATAGGTTTTTGGATATTTTAATCTATTTTCATGCATTGATGCCAAGATAAACAAAAGCATTATGCCTATTGAATAACATCTTGCAAGAACACTATAACAACCTAAAAATGGGAATGAAAATGTTATCAAGGCTTTTACGACATTATTAAATGGGGCTTTACCCCACATTACTATTAAGGCTATTGTGCAAAATAACCAGTTTAATATTTGCATTGCATAAGGGTATAAATGCAATTTCGCAAATGGGTACAATATTGTTTGCCATACGAAAAAATGCCCCTCGTTTTTGATATATTTAAGCATATCAAAATAGTTCAATTGCTCCGCAATTGTCCAAGCATGTGCTTCATCAAAAAATGGCACGTGTCGAATTAAGCGAAAAAGAGTAATTATTGCGTATAAAAACAAGCAAACGAGTGCCGTTTTATTTAGTTTCGTGATACTCTTGCTCTGCATTTATACTCCACAACGCTTTTTTATTAGAGTCGCCTTTGATAATCTTAACCGCTTCAATACCTGTTAGCATTGAGTGATCTAAGTTGTTGTATCTGTGTTGACCGTTTCTGCCAATACAATACAAGTTATCAAATTTGTCTAAATATTTTTGAATTGTATTAAATTCTGAATAAGAATCAAAGTAAGCAGGGTAAGCCTTTTTCACTCTTAATCTGATAGAGTCAATGACATCTTCTTTTTTTAGAATACCGATTTTTTCGCCCTCAGAAATAGCAAATTGAATAAAATCTTCATCAGACATATTCCAGTATTCATCGCCCTCATCAGCAAAATATTCTAAACTAATCAAAACATTTTTATCATCTTCAACCAAATATTTTGACCAGTTGTTCATAATTTGCATTCTGCCAACTTTTACATCAGGCTCTTGAATATAAATCCAAGAATCTTTAGAAATTTTGCCGTTTTCTTTGATGTTCATATCTTTTAGATACAAACCAACAAGCATATAATCACGATATGGCAAAGTTTTTGCGACATTTTTAACATTATCTGGAACGTCATTCATACCCATAACCAAATCTTTTACAGGCATTGACGACATTACATAATCCGCTAAGACATCGTATTCGCCACTATTATTTCTAATTTTAACCGATTTAACCTTGTTATCTTCTGTATTCAAGCCGATAACTTCTGTATTAAACTCGATTTGACCACCCATTTCAACGATTTTTTCGGTCATCAAGTTCCACAACTGAGTGCAACCATATTTTGGATAAGAAAATTCGTCAATCAAAGAAGTTTCTTTTTTCTTAGTAAGTTTTAATGCGTTCAAAACCGCTTTTACTAAAGACAAACCTTTAATTCTTTGTTCGCCCCATTCTTTTGAAATGTTTCTTGGGTGTCTGCCCCAAACTTTTTCAGTGTAAGACTCAAAGAACATTTCATATAAAACTTTTCCAAAACGGTTAATCATAAAGTCTTCAAGATTTTTTTCTTCGACTTTAAAAATTGCCGATTTCAAATAACTAAATCCTGCAAGAATTGTACGTTTTAACCCCATATTTTTGAAAGTTTGAACAGTCATACTGATAGGATATGCAAAAAGTTTTCTTAAATATAAGATTTCAGAAAATCTTTTTTTACGCATCATAACAATATCGACTTCATCTGGATTAAGGTTGTTTTCGATTTCATCAGGCAAAAAAGAGTCCCATAAATCAACAATTTTTTGACTTTTAGAGAATAATCTATGTCCGCCAATATCTACACCGTTTTTACCGAAGAAAACAGTTCTTGCGATACCACCGACAGCATCAGAAGCCTCGTAAATAATAGGTTTTATATCGTCTGTTTCTGTTAATAAAGTGTATGCAGTAGCCAGCCCTGCAGGTCCAGCCCCAATAATTATTGCGATTTTATCTCTTTTAGTCATATAATATCCCTCGTTTACCTAATTATATACCAAAAGAAGTCAATAGTCGAATGGTGAATGAGGAGTAGAATTAATATTTCAAATAAAAATACGCAAATTCTTGTGTCATTCTGAACTGCGGATTTAGTAATTATTCGTCATACCGCACTCCGTTGCGGTATCTTTAAATATGAAAGATTCCGCAATGCGTTCACTGACGTTCGCTTATACGGAATGACAAAAATAGAAAAGTCACAGGTCATGCTGAATTTATTTCAGCATCTTACCAACTATGCATATTGAAATTAATTTAAGTACAATATTTATTTCAAATACGAACATTGAAAATATTCTGAAACAAGTTCAGAATGACACAAGAGTTCACCTAGTGGTAATGTAAAGACACACGTCATACCGGATTTATTCCGGTATCTTTTATTCGACATGAAGATACCGCAACAAGTGCGGTATGACGCAATATTTATTTTGTTCGGCAGTGTACA
>CAVFCO010000171.1:0-5566 GCA_963620955.1 Alistipes senegalensis
GCATAAAAATTCGGGCGATTTTGTTTCACAAAATCGCCCGAATTGTATAAAATCTATATTTTTGATAATATAATTAACTAACAAAAAGTTAGATTGTGTGCATACTGTCAAAAATTTCTTTTTTCTGAATCCAAATTTCCATACCAAGTTCGTTTGCTTTATCTAGCAATGCTTGTTTAATGTCTTTAAACGAATGTTTTGAATTTGCAATATCGCCTAATAAAAACATTACGAATTGACCTTGCATAAGTGTTTGTTTAATGTCCTCAATATTAACACCATATTCAGCCAAAACGGTTGTAAATTTCATTACAATACCAACTTGGTCTTTTCCTGAGATAGTAACTATAATTTTTTGTTCGTCCATAATTCACCTTGTCTTAATACTTGTATTATGATAAAATCATAACATAAATAAAAGGGAAGTTAATGAAAATTTTAATTGTTGACAACAATGCAACTAATTTGAAAATTTTATCAATGATTTTGTCAAAAGACGGTTATGAAATTAAAACCGCAAATTCTTATGACAGTGCGATTGATAAAATGTCTAAAACAATTGATTTAGTTGTTATTGACACAAACTTGGACGATAAAACAGGCTACGACACTTGCAAAGCGATTAAATCTGTCGAAGAATTTAAAAATATTCCAATAATTTTAATTTCAAGAGATTTAAAAACTGACGATATCGTAAAAGCATTCGCTGTAGGTGCAAGTGATTATATCGCCGCACCGTTCAATCCGGAAGAGGTTAGAACTCGTGTTGCAACACAATTAAAATTAAAAAATTTGCAAGAGAAAAAAGAAAGCAAAGAAGTTAAACGTATTACAAATGCTCAAATTGAAACAATTTTTTCTTTGGCAAAATCCGCACAATCAAAAGACGACGATTCGGGCAAACACTTGGAAAGAGTAAAACGTTACTGCAAAATTTTAGCAGAAGAACTTACAAAACCAATTTATAAACAATCAATCACACCTGAATATATCAAAGATGTTGAATTAGCATCAGTATTGCACGATATAGGCAAAGTTGGTATTGCAGACGAAATCGTTCTAAAACCTGACAAACTTACAGATGAAGAGTTTGAAAAAATGAAAGAACACACAAACATTGGTTATGATATGTTGAAAGACGTTTATGACCAGTTTGACGGAAACGATTTCATTAAAATTGCGATGAATATTGCAAAATACCACCACGAAAGATACGACGGTTTGGGATATCCTGACGGACTAAAAAAAGAAGAAATTCCACTTGAAGCAAGAATAATGGCTGTCGCAGATGTGTACGACGCATTAAGAACTCAAAAACCTTACCACGATGCAATTTCTCACGAAAAAGCATTTGAGGTAATAAAAGGCGGTAGAGAACTTCAATTCGATTACTTGATAGTAAAAGCCTTGAAAAAAGTTCACAACGAATTTGATAAAGTTTGGAATGAATTTAAAGATTAAGATAATAAACTCAAATAAGATTCCGCAATGCGTTTCACTTATGCGGAATGACGAAATGTGTATCTCCAAACGTCATACCACTCTGCCGAGCAAAACAATCCAGTGAATTGTTTTGTGAGAGGTTGTTGCAGTATCTTAGAATTTAAACAAAAGATGCCGGAATAAATCCGGCATGACGTTTATTGTCATACTATTCTGCCGAATAAATGATTAATAATCCTTAAAACCTAATGCCTTACGCAGTTTCGTCTAATTTTTTGTACCAATTTCTATTGATTAGCATTGCCAATTTGTTTCGTTTTGCGTATTCGCATAAATCTCGTTTGATTTCCGGTGCTAGAATGTACATTGTGATAATGTTTGGAACTGACATAGAAATCATCATTGCATCAGTAATGTTGATTACAGAACGCAAATTCATAACTGAACCAAGTACAATTACACCGCAGTAAAGAATTTGGAATGTCAAAGTTCTCTTGTAACCTTCACCAAACAAGAAGTTCCACGCTTTTTGTCCGTAATATGCCCAAGAAATGATTGTTGATAAAGCAAATAGGATTACAACAACCGCTAGAATATATGGGAAGAAAGAAATTACAGAGGAGAAAGCACCTGAAGTCATTTCAATACCAGAAATACTATTTGGTTCAACGTGATAACTGTTTGTAATTGTGATAACAAATGCTGTTAATAAGCATAATAGACCGGTTAAGAAAGGTTCAATTAATGATACAAAACCTTGAGAAACAGGTTCGTTTGTTTTTACTGTAGCATAAGCAATTGGAGCAGAACCAGTACCTGCTTCGTTACATTGGACAGAACGTCTTAAACCCATAATGATTGTACCGAACACCCCGCCAGCAACTGCTTCAGGGAAGAATGCTTGTTTAACAATAATTGCTAATGCATGTGGAATAACCAAAAAGTTTGCACAAATTACAATTAAACCTGAAATTATGTATAACGCACACATAAACGGTACGATTTTTTCTGTAACGTTTGAAATACCTTTAATACCACCAACGATAATCAAACCAACAACGATTGCAACAACAACACCGATAATCCAGTTTTGACCGAAGAAAATACTGTTTTCACCACCTGTGATATTGATAAATTGTTGTGCTGTTTGGTTAATTTGAACCATGTTACCACCAGTAATACCGCCACCAATACAAAGAATGGCGAAGATTACTGACAACGGCTGACCTAACCAAC
Organism: Alistipes senegalensis; assembly: GCA_963620955.1. Classification (GTDB taxonomy): domain Bacteria; phylum Cyanobacteriota; class Vampirovibrionia; order Gastranaerophilales; family Gastranaerophilaceae; genus UBA6984. The sequence goes on from CAVFCO010000171.1 coordinate 2,680, forward strand.
GTAATTTTTTACGAGTCAAACCGTGAGCCATATAGTGCATTGGACCACCTGAAATTGAGCCGTCCAAATTAAATCTTCTGTATTTAACCGCCAAAGATGCTTCTACAAATTTTAAAGACATACCAAAGATTGAACCAACAAAAATCCAAAAAGCAGCCCCAGGACCACCTAAAGAAATTGCGATTGCAACCCCTGCGATACTTCCTAAACCGATTGTTCCAGAAAGTGCTGTTGCTAAGGCTTGGAAAGATGAAACTTCACCACTATCTTCTTCTTCTGCAGAAACAGGTTTTCTTAAAATATCAATTGCGTGTTTAAATCCCCAAATTGCAATACCTCTAAGGTAAACAGTAAAAAATATACCTGCAAATAAAATCCAGAAAATGATTACAGGAACATCAGTTCCGAAAAATGGGATTGGAAAAAATATCCAACTTGCAATTTTATCAAATACCGGAGCAGCATATTTATCTAAGGTTGCATCAACGTTAAAGGCTAAACAGGGTTGAATACTCATAACTACCGCTAACATTGAAAACAATAATTTAAACATCTAAAAATCCTAACTTCTTTGCTTTTCTTCGAAATAACCTTATTTCGTACTATAATTATAGCAAAAATATACCCACCTTTATTATCCTTTATATAATCTTTAATAGGTTTTGAATATACTTGTCGGCACAATTCAATGAATTGTATGTTTTTGCGGTATTGTAACAATTTTGTAATACATTTTCAATTTCTTCGTGGCTTAAATTTTGTATTTTTTGTAAAACGAATTTTATTGAAGAAACTGTAGGCTCTGTCAAAAATCCATTTTCACCGTCTTTGATAATTCCGTCAATACCGTCATTTTTTGTGCAGACTGTAATACAACCACACCCCATTGCCTCAAGATAAACCATACCAAAGGTTTCGCCGATACTTGGCAGAACAAAAATGTCTGATTGCTTCATTATTTCTAAAACATCGCTATTTGATTTTTGACCGACAAATTTTATGTTATTTTTTGCGATTTTTTTAAGATTTTTCAATTCTTTGCCGTCGCCAATTACAGTCAAATCAAACTCTTGCATATCATTTACGGCTTGGATAAGTTTGTCGACATTTTTTCGCTTGATTAAATTTGCACAAGTTACGATTGATTTTCTTTTGTTTGAAGTTCTTAAAACAGGCTCAAAATCAATTCCACTTTCGCAAAGGAAAGTTTTTTGCTCAAATTCCGGATAAAGTTTTAAAAATTTTTGTTTTATAACTTGGCTTCTGCAAGCGATTTTTTCTGCTCTGCGGTATGCTTTCTCCATTTGAGATTTGAAATAAAAACAGTATAAAGGATTTGTCAAAACTTCTAAATCTGAATTATGCACTCCACAAACTAATTTACCCCTTAAATGGATAGAAAAGATTATACCACTTGGCATGTGGGCTACAATTATGTCGTATTCGTATTTAGGAATTTTGTTTTTTACATCAAATAAAAACGGAGTAAAATAATTTGCATTGAAAACATTTTCATACTGACCTGTTTTGTAGAACGGTTTTTTACGTAAGAAAGAATTCAACAAAAAATTCGGTTTTAGAACGTCTACCGTATGCCCCAACTTTTGCCAATATTTTACAAATGAATATAAAGTTTTCGGAGTTTTGGTTTCTTGCTCTAAAACCGGATATAAATCAGTTATAAAAAGTATTTTCATATTTTCAATATTATCACAAAAATATGATTTTTGCCTCTTTATTTTATAGGACAAATAGAAAGTGAACAAGTACTACCAATAGATGCAGGAGCCCAAGTAACACCATTCTTTAGTACAAATTGACCCTTATTCAAAACAGGATAGTCAGTATTACCATTTTCAATAATATATGAGGTACAAACAAAGGCATCACCGGAAGCACAATCAGCCAGTATACTTATCGATAAAGGACTTGTAAATAATTGAGGACTCTTACCTGTAATAGAGAATTTAAAAATGTCTTTTCCTATAGTATTAGAGCCTTTGTTTGGACCATCAACATCTATCGTAATAATACATCCTGAGCGTGATGCTAAAACACCACTGGAAACTACAGAGCAACCAAATGCGTATGCTGTTCCATCGTTTGCAACAAATTTGTAACTTGAAGAATCTGAATCAATTGAAGACGTAGAACCACCACCAATATATGCTACATTTGAAGATGCAAAACAACCTGAACCAGTGCTTAAACCGCAACTTTTCTTGATTGTCATGTTTTCTTTAAAACGTTCTGCAACTCTAGTTGATCGGTCAGTGTTACTAGAATCTAAGTTCAACCAAGACATTAGATTAGTACCGTATTTTGCTCTTGCTCTACCGTAAGCCTCAGTAAGCACTTGTTGTTGCTTTTTAACCCTTGTAACTTGCTCCAAATCACCAGTTTTATTGTTTAAGTTTGGTAAAGTTAATGCTGATACAATACCAATCAAACCGATTACGACAAGAGTTTCAGCAAGTGTGAAAGCCAATGATTTATTAGTTTTTTCCATACTGACGACCTTTCTTTTTATTCATAAAATCTGTAAATCCTAAATAACGTGTATCACCATTATAACATATATTCAAAAGACATTCAACATGCGAATCGAAAATTTGTAAGTGGGGAATAGATTTTGTTATTCCGCTAGAGGTTCAATTACGGTATCTAAAAAAGACCTTACTTAATAACAAAAGGTAAAAAAAGATTCCGCAATGCGTTTCACTTATGCGGAATGACGAAATGTGTATCTCCAAACGTCATACCACTCTGCCGAGCAAAACAATCCAGTGAATTGTTTTGTGAGAGGTTGTTGCAGTATCTTAGAATTTAAACAAAAGATGCCGGAATAAATCCGGCATGACGGTTTCTCGTCAGATATTATTTATTG
>CAVFCO010000172.1:0-3009 GCA_963620955.1 Alistipes senegalensis
ACTTCAACTCTAGCGATTTCATTGATATCATCTAAAATTGAATTAAATACGATAGAAATATCATAAATTAAATCAAATCTATTTTTTTCAACTAACAATTTTAAGAAATTTTTGATTAAAACATCAACATCTTTTTCAAAAACAGCATCAATAACGGCTTCTTTGTCAGAAACATTAATCATTGGATTTGTCAAAGAATCGTACAAATCTTTTGAATGGTTCAAAATTGTAATTACATTTGCTAAATCTGAAGCGATTGAAACATAAGACAATTTACCATCTCTGCCGAATTCAATTAAAGATTCCGCATATCTTTCTGCTATTAATAAATTTTTATTATCGTTTGCCATTAAAATTTAAACCCATCAAGTTCATTAATACTGTCTTCAATAAATTTTGCGTGATATTGAGGCTTTTTACTCAAAGTATTCACGATATGTTTTTTTGCAAGTTCTACAGAAGCCAATGCTGTTGCTACAGATAAATTTGAGATAATTTTTTTGCCGTTTGCATCATTGATTTTGTCAGCATTAAAAATAATGCCGTCTGATTGAACTTTAGCATCTGCAAGAATTTTTCTGCTTAAACGAATTGAATGTAAATCCGCATCGTCCATAATTGTTTTTACTTCTTTGCCAACTGTTTCGAAATCTTTTTCTGCTTTCTTTAACTCTTGTACAGAATTTTCTTTTGCTTTGTCAGATTCTTCAACAAATTGTCTAACTTTTTCTTGCATTTTTTCGATTAGCGAACCGACTTTTGCAGCCTTAACAATCATTGCAAGTAAAATTACAAATATTACAAAATTAAAAGTATTTGATTGTACAATAATATTCCAAATTTCCATAATTATCCTTGCATTATTGTTTCTACATCTTCGTCAGTTATATCATTTGATACTTTTTCTTCTGGATTAAGAAATTTATCAGAGATAGCCTGAGCAAGATTTACTATTTCGACCTTTAAAAAGTCTTTCGCTTCTTTAGTTGCATTTTTGTAGTACAAATTGTAGGCATCAATATTCTTTTCTGCCTCTTTTTTTGCATCTAAAGTCATTTCATCTTTTTTTGCCATTGCATCTGAAGTTTTTTCTGCAATGATTTCTCTTGCATCATCAGTTGCTTTTTTAATTTGTTTTTCTTTATCTAGCAAAATTGAAACCGCTTTATCTGAATTTTCATGTGCTTCTTCATAGTTTGCATCAACTAATTGTTTTCTTTTCATAACAATATCGTTTATCGGTTTATAGAGAATTAAGTTCATAATCACTGTAAACACGATAAAACTAAAAAATGCAACTAAAAATGTAGCGTTAAATTCCATAAAAATACATCTTTCTTAAATTACTAACCGATAAGTTGTAAAGCGATAAACAATGCGTAAATAGCAGTTGCTTCTGCAAGACCTAAACCGATAATGAAGTTGATGAATGCTTTACCAGCGATTTCAGGTTGTCTTGCCATTGATTCTAACATACCTTTTGTTGCTAAACCGATACCGATACCACCACCGATAGCACCGAAACCAATTGCAATACCTGCACCTAGTTTACTGAATGCTACAACTTGAGTTGCGATTTGTTCTACTGCCATAATTTTCTCCTTTATTTTTTATTAAATATTATTCTTCTTCTCCAGTTACTGCCAATGCAATGTATGTTGTTGACAATAACGTAAATACTAACGCTTGGATTAAAGCAACAAAGACTTCGAAAAACATAAATGGAAGTGGTGCAAAGTAAGCACACATACTAGCAAAAGTGAATACTAGAATTTCACCAGCCATAATGTTTGCAAAAAGTCGGAGTGCCAATGAGAAAGGTCTTACAAATAACTCAAGTAAATCAACAAGAGCAATCATAATACCGTCAATTTTAAAGTTTTCAATAAAGAATTTGAAACCTTTTTTCTTAATACCAAAGAATATATAGTAAATTGAAACAATAATTGCCATAGCAGCGGTCATGTTAATGTCGTTGTTTGGAGATGCTAATTCACCGTGAGCCAAATGGATTAATCTCCAAGGCAATTGTCCCAATAAGTTTGCTGTAAGAATGAACATGAACAATGTTAACAATAGAGGCAAGTGTTTTTTTCCTTCTTTTTCACCCATATTTGATGAAACAATTCCAGAAAAATAATTAATGATTGACTCAAATACAACTTGCAACTTTGATGGAAAAATTGAAAGTTTTCGAGTCGCAACAAAAGACACCACAATTAATAAAATCATGGTAATCCACATTGTGATAATGGTATCCATATTAAATACCAAATTGCCTATAGTTAGTGTCCAATGTCCTTCATGCATAATAATATACCCTTATATCCAAACTAATTATAAAACACTCAAAAAAAAATGGCAAACATTTTATATTTGTTATAAATTTTAAATATGAAATACTTACATTTAGAGCAAATAAATTCGACAAATAACTATTGTAAAGAAAATATTGATACAATTGACGACAAAACAATTGTTTACACTTCAAATCAAACTCAAGGTAGAGGACGTTTTAACAGAACTTGGGTTGATTTAGGTTCAGAAAATATTTTTATGTCATACGTTTTAAAGCCATCCAAAGAACTAAAGCCCGTTTATTCAAATTTAACCCAATACACTGGTTTAAAATTGGCAGAAACGTTCATTGAATACGGAATTGATCCGAAAATTAAATGGCCAAATGACATATTAATTAATGGTAAAAAAATTTCTGGAATACTTGCAGAAACAGTTTTTAGAAATAATGAATTAAAAGGTATTGTAATAGGTGTAGGATTAAATCTTAACGCAGACGTCAAGGATTTTGGACAAATCGACAAACCTATTACAGCACTTAACATTGAAACAAATTCACCCATCGACAAAATAGAATTTTTAAAGAAGTTTACAAACATATTTTTTAAAGATTATGAAAATTTCTTAGAAAAAGGATTTTTATATATCAAAAAAGATTACGAAAAATACATCAATTTCTTAGGTAAAGAAATTACAATCAATAACTTGAAC
>CAVFCO010000173.1:0-2005 GCA_963620955.1 Alistipes senegalensis
CTGCAGTGTTTTCAAAGCGATGAGGAAATTGGATTGGGTCATCTTTTATAAAATCTACAGTTTCATATTTTTCGACCAATTTGTCTAAATAATCTTTTTCAATCATCTCAACTCCTCAAAAAAGCCTTTGATAATGCTATCGCAATCATCTTCAAGTATCCCGCCATAAACTTTCATTTTTGATTTATGAACACCCCTCAAATCCAACGCAGAGCCTAAAGCACCATATTGGTGGTCATAAGAGCCAAAATAAAGATTTTTAATACGAGATTGAATAATCGCCGATGCACACATTGGACAAGGCTCTAGAGTAACATACATATCGCAATCATCTAATCTCCAACGTCTTAACCCCTCTTGAGCCATTCTTAAAGCAAGAATTTCAGCATGAGCCGTCGCATCGTGCAATTCCTCTTTTCGATTGTGAGCAAACGCAATAATCTCATTGTTTTTCACAATTACCGCACCGACAGGAATTTCATTTTTTGTTTGTAGGGCAACCTCAATTGCATCTTGCATAAACATAATTTTCACCTACGAATTTGAAGTTGTTAAATTATACAACGGAAGTGTTATATCAACTTTGAAACCAACTTCATCAGTTGATGTAATATTAATTGTTCCGTTCATTGCTTCAACAAGACCTTTTACAATAAACAAGCCCAAACCTGTGCCACGAGTAGTTCTTGTCGTTTTGTCGTCCATTCTTATAAATTTGCCAAACAATGTTTCCAATTTTTCTTGTGGAATTTTTTCACACTGATTTTCAATACTTATTGTTGCTTCTTTGTCGTTAAAATCACCTGAAATAACAATTGGAGTGTCAGGTGTAGCGTATTTTATAGCATTTTCAATCAAATTCACAACAACTTGTTCGGCTCTGTCTTTATCAGCAATAACAGGTGGAAAATCTTCACTAACTTTATTTTCGATAGTTTTTTCTTCTGAATTTTTAACCAAAGTAATCGCATTAGTTACAGTGTCTGAAATCCAAACAGGTTCAAGTGTAACACGAATTCTTTCACGTTCAATATCCGGAATTACAAGCAAATCCTCAATCAAACGTTTCAAACGTTCAGCCTGACGTTTAATTACACGCAATGACTTAACTCTAGTTTCTTCATCGATTTGAATATCAGTTCTCAAAAGTCTTGAAGTGTACCCCTGAATACTTGTCAACGGAGTTCTAAGTTCGTGGCTAACAGTGTCAATCAAATTAGAACGAAATTCGTTCAACTGCTCAAGTTTAACGTTTTGTTCTTTCAATTGTAAGTAAGATTTGTGAATTTCCGCCGCCATTTTGTTAAATTCAGCCGTCAAGAATACAATTTCGTAAGGAGTAAAAATACTCTTCAACAAACGAATACGTCTTTCATAACTACCTTTTGATACCGCCATAATCCCTTTAAATAATTGGCGGATATTGATATACATGTAATAAATATATAGAGCAACGATAATAAAAATACTCAAAGATGACACAAACACAGACATCAACAACTTAAATCTATTGTCGTTGATAGTGTCTTTAGTAACTTTCTCGGTTGTATTAACAATAATCGTCATATTTGGATTTGTTTTGTGGATATAAACAAGCGGTTGGTTTTTAATTTTGCTAAACAAAGTCGCTTTGTCGTTTACCAAAGTCTTTGGCAAAACCTTTATCGCTTCTAAAAACTGTGATTCAGTGTAATTGTGTTGAGCAATCAACTTACCTTTTGAATCAAGTACATAAATTTGTCTTTTATCATCTTGCATTGACAAAAATAGGTGTTGATTTAATTCTTGCTTTTTAAAAATTGCCACTAAATAGTTGTTATTACTAGTTTTTGTGTAAATTAAGAATTGACCTTTTTCATCATTTTCCGCTTTTAATTTTTTAATAGAGTCAAAATCTTTGACTAAAAGCAAATCTTCATAATATGTAATTTTTGTTTTGTTTTTGATTGTTTTTAAATAATGTTGTTTTTCGCTATCAGTTTTTAAGTAATCCAAACTTATACTC
>CAVFCO010000173.1:2015-3210 GCA_963620955.1 Alistipes senegalensis
CTTATACTCAATTGCTCTAATTCGCTGTAAGCAACGTGCAAAAACACGTCGATTTCGTTTGCAACAACGTTAGAAATCATAACTGCAGAGTCTTTTAATTGACTACGAATTGCTTGTTGGTTGATGTTATTGATAACCAAACCACTGATAATCATTGGGATTAAAAGCGAAATGAACAAAACAATAAGAATTTGTTCCGCAATTTTTAATCTTTTTGGACGCAAAAATCTTTTGATTTTATATAATTTTTTGATAGTTGATATTTTCATTATTCTTCAACGAATGGTGTTAATTTGTAACCTACATTTGTAACAGTGTGCAAATATTTAGGTTCTTTTACGTTTTCTTCAATTTTATTTCTCAAACCGCCAACGTGAACTCTCAACATTCTAACGTCCTCGTTGCTGTCATACCCCCAAACTTCATCAAGCAAAGTTGCTAAAGTAACAGCATTGTTGAAATGTTGCATTAGAGAATATAAAATTTCAAACTCAGTCGGAGTAAGTTTTACACGCTTGTTAACAATTGTGCATTCAAGAGTTTCTGGGAAAATTTGAATATCCCCAACTTGTAAAATCTCATTAGTAATAGAATTTGTATTTTCGACTTGATTTCTTCTCAAAAGAACTCTTATTCTTAATAAAACCTCTTGAATATCGAAAGGTTTAACGATGTAATCGTCAGCACCACTATCAAAACCGTCAGTTTTATCCTCAATAGTACCTTTTGCAGTTAACATCAAAATTGGAATAGCAAGTCTTGCTTGACGAATATTTTTACAAACGTCGAACCCATTCATTTTAGGCATCATAACGTCGAGTAAAATTAAATCATAAGAATTATTCAAAGCCTTGTTCAAGCCTTCTAGTCCATCTTTTGCAGTGTCTACAACGTAACCACTTTGTGCAATGTCGAACTCTAAAAGTTCTCTGATTTCTTCATCGTCATCGACTATTAAAATTCTTTTTTTGTTAGCGTTCATACATATCCTCGACAAAAAAATTTTACTAAAAAAAATAATAGTTTTCAATAAAAATTCATGATATTTTATTGTGAACAATTGTAACAAAATATAACAAAAATCCTCAAAACCCTAAAGAAATCATGTGTTTTTGACGTATAAACACATGTGTGTAAGGCAAAATAAGGGATTAATTATGGGTTTAGCAGCATCACAAGCAAGACTTTTAACAAT
>CAVFCO010000174.1:0-8640 GCA_963620955.1 Alistipes senegalensis
CAAGTTCACCAAGCAATGCAAGAATTTGTATTTAATATGAACGTTCCAACTCGTGTTGGTTTCCAAACTCCATTTTCTAATATCACAATGGACTTAACTGTTCCAAGTTACTACAAAGACCAAGGTGTTATTATCGGTGGCGAAATCATGGAAGAAACTTATGGTGAATTCCAAGAAGAAATGAACATGATTAACAAAGCATTCTTTGATGTAATGATGAAAGGTGATGCTTCTGGACGTGTATTCACATTCCCAATCCCTACATACAACATTACAAAAGACTTTGATTGGAACAATAAAGACTTAGACGGTCTATGGGAAATCACAGCAAAATATGGTATTCCAAACTTCTCTAACTTCGTAAATTCAGACTTGAACCCAGAAGATGCACGTTCAATGTGCTGTCGTTTGAGAATTGATAACAGACAATTGGCATACCGTGGTGGTGGCTTATTCGGTTCAAACCCTCTAACTGGTTCTATCGGTGTTGTTACAGTTAATTTACCAAAAATCGGTTACTTGGCAAACAATGAAGAAGAATTCTTCCAAATGCTTTCAGATAGAATGTTGTTGGCAAAAGAGTCTTTAGAAATCAAAAGAAAACTTGTTGAAAAATTCACAGACCACAACTTGTATCCATACACTAAATTCTATTTAAGAGATATTCATGCAAGATTTAACCAATACTGGAAAAACCACTTCTCAACAATCGGTTTAATCGGTATGAACGAAGCATGCTTAAACTTGTTTGGTGAAAGCATTACAACAGAAAAAGGTCATGATTTTGCAATCAGAGTTATGGACTTTATGAGAGCAGAAATCACAAAATATCAAGAAGAAACAGGCAATAACTACAACCTAGAAGCAACTCCTGCAGAAGGTACAACTTATAGACTTGCAAAACTTGATAAAGAAACATACACAGATATCATCACTGCAAACGACGGTGGCGAACCATATTACACAAATTCAACTCACGTTCCTGTAAACTACACAGACGACGTATTTGAATTACTTGATATGCAAGATGATTTACAAACAAAATACACAGGCGGAACAACAGTTCACGTATTCGCTGGTGAAAGATGTCATAATAACGAAACAATGAAAAACTTCGTTAAAAAAGTATGCGAAAACTACAAACTTCCATACTTCACATTCTCACCAACATTCAGTGTATGTCCAAACCACGGTTACATTGCAGGTGAACACGACACATGCCCAACTTGCGGTGATGAATGCGAAATCTACTCTCGTGTAGTTGGTTTCATCAGACCTGTAAAACAATGGAACAAAGGTAAACGAGCAGAATTTAAAAACAGAAAAACATTCAACATTGAAAGCGACCTTGAATTTATTTCAAAAGTTGAGGACAAAGAAGAATGTCTTTCAAAATAGCAGGTTTGCAAAAAACAACATTCATTGATTTTCCAGAAAAAATCGCATGTATTGTTTTTACGCAAGGTTGCAACTTTAGATGTGGCTATTGCCATAATCCAGAATTATTTGAAAACAATGAGCCGGCACTGAAAGTGCCGGCATTCTTTGAATTTTTGAACAAACGCAAAGGAAAACTCGACGGAGTTGTAATTACAGGTGGAGAACCGACATTACAACACGATTTAAAAGAATTTATTAAACAGATTAAAGACTTAGGATTTTTGGTTAAACTCGATACAAATGGAACAAATCCAAGTATTTTGTCAGAACTTTTAGAAGAAAATTTGATTGATTACGTTGCTATGGATATAAAAGCACCACTAGAAAAGTACAAAAGCATTGTAAACGTTGATTTTGATACAAAAAAAATCCAAAAAAGTATTGATTTGATTATGAATAGCGGAATTTATTACGAATTTAGAACAACAGTAATCAAATCGCAACTTTCTATTGAGGATTTTGAAAAAATTTGTCAAACAATAAAAGGGGCGAAAAAGTACTATTTACAAGAATTTATCCCGTCGAAAATTTTAGATAAAAATTTAATGACAGAAAAAAGTTATTCGCATGACGAATTTAAAGAAATTTGTGAAAGCCTTAAAAAATACGTGCAATCTTGTGATTTCAGATAGCCTAAAAACCATGCTACCATGGAGTTTTAGCATGCTTTTTTGATTTAATTTCCACCATGTAATGTATTGCGATTTTAGCAAAAAAATGAAAGAATACTCATGTAAACGAGATAAGTTTACCCCAAACATTATACACTAGATTTGAGAGGAAAAATTTAAAATGACTGAAGGAATTTCTGCATTAGGCGGAATGTCTGGTTTGTCGCTTGTTGATGCTATTTTTGACAAAACTAGCAGTAAAGACGACGACAAAAAATCTGGCGACATTTTTGATTTGATATTTCAAACGATTGATGAAAGTCTTTTACAAACACAAGAAAACACAAATAATATTGATACGAACACAGGAAATCAGGCTTCGGACTTTAATTTTGGACCTCCTGCAAATATCACAATAGAAAATTTTGACTATTCTGCACAAGATTCATCATCTGGAGAAGAATTTTCAATTACAGAAGCCTCTGGTCAACCTAGTGGAGCAGTAGGCGGAGGTGGAGAGTCTGACGATGATGACGATGACGAAACAAGTTATAATCCAATGGACTTGAACCAAGACGGAACAGTGTCTATTGATGAAATGCTTTCTTATTTTGAAGCAAATGAAACTTATAATTCACAAGACCAAAAGAATAATTCAACAAACCAATTTGAACAAATTTTTGACATGTTAGTTTAATTATTTATCCCAAATATACATATTAATTAATCTTATTACTATCCATATTTTGCAGCGAGCCATTGAGGTTCGCTTTTTATTTTATGAGGAGTGCCAGTTCAAACTACCAAATATAAGTCACCCCACTCTGCCGAACAAAACAATCCAGTGAATTGTTTTGTGAGAGGGTTGTTGTGGGGTCTTAAAGATGCCGGAATAAATCCGGCATGACGATTGCTGATTACTGCAATTCACTTCGTTTCCCTCTCCGAAATGATTATCAATCATTTCGTCGGCAGAGTGGTATGACGAACCTTCACTAAAAATTAATTACCATTAACTTTTTCTTGCAAGCAACAATCCAGCAGGTAAATCAAGGATTTCTACTTGATAATTTTGATTACCGTTTATCGCATCAACAAAAGGTTTAACCTTTTCTGCGTGAGAAGTAATATTATCAGCAGCAATAATTCCGCCTGATTTCAAATGTGGGTCTACAAGGTTGAAATAATCAATATATTGAGATTTATTCGCATCAATAAATACAAAATCTACAACCTCATCTTCTGGCATTCTTTCTAAAATACCAATCGCAGAACCCTCTTTAGTTGTAATAATATCCATTACACCGCAAGTTTTAAAGTTTTCTTCTGCCAAAACTTTTCTTTTTTCGTAAAATTCAATAGTTGTAAGATGTCCGCCAGTTTCTTTTAAAGCCTTTGCAAGCCAAATCCCTGAATAACCATTAGAAGTACCTATTTCAATAACATTTTGAGCATTAACCATTTTGATTAACATATTCAAAAAATTACCTGTAGAACGTGCTACGTTCCAAAACTCATGCTGAGTTTCTTCCAATCGTTTAAAAACTACTTCTGTTGTTTCGTCCATCATTTGTTTATTTTTTTCACCTTATCTGTAATAACCATTTTGCCAACTGGAATATTTATTGGCAATGTTTTTATAACTTGTTTTTTATCCAAATTCAATACTGAATATTTACCTGCTTTTGCACCTGTAATCAAAGCAAGATTTGTGTTGCCTAAACGATTAATCTTTGTTGCAAAAGAACTTGTATTCAAATAAATTGTTCCTGTAATTTTATCTGTTTGAGTGTTTAAAACTTGTAGTACACTGTTTTCAGCACTCAAAACGTATAAATTTCCGTAGTATAAAAGCATATCAACAGGTTTTGCAGAAACCTCAATTTCATCAATTTCTGTTAAATTAACATAATCAATAATTGCAACTCTATTTTTTGTTCTGCTTGCCAAATATATTTTATTTCCTGCATAAGCGATTGCTGAAGTGTTAGGAAAAATACCAACTTCTTTGATTGTGTAGTCATTATCCAATTCAACAGCCCAAACGTCGTTTGTTTTTTTATCAACATAAATCAATTTTGTTGAATCAGGCGACAAATACAACTTTGTACACATTCCATTTACTTGAATTTTTTGTTTCATATTCATTGAAACCAAATCAATTACGTAGATTGAAGATGTTTCAGGAGTAGAAACATAAGCCTTTTGAGTTTTATTATCAATAACAATTTCGTCAGGTTGAGAATCAAATTCAAAAGTTTTAATAACCGCTTCATCTGCAAGTGAAATAACATTCATTTCAGGCAAATTGTACGCAGTAACTAACAAAAAGTTTTTGTAACCTTTCAAATCAATTGGAATAGACGGCATAGACAATGCGTATTCCGGACTTGATTTGTCAGATTTTACAACATGAATATTTTTTGATTTGCAAGTTACAACATAAAAAGTTTTGTCTTTTAATTGAGCAATTGTTGAAACCAAATCTCCCTTAACATTTATTGTTTTGGGCTTTTCTTCAACTAATTCAGATGCAACTTTAATACCCATTTCTTGTTCGGTTGCAATTCTCAAACCACCAATAATAGTTTTTATATTTTCTGGAATAACCAAACCTTTTGGAACAAGCATATCTTGAGGAAGTAAGCCTGTTTTCACTTCAATAAATGGATTTTCTTGATATAAAACTGTTCTTTTGCCATTTCCGTCTTCAATAACTTTCAATAAAGAAAAATCATTATTGAAAACTACGATATCAGGTAAGTTTTTTAAAGTTTTGTTTGCAGGAGCAGTTTTTTTAATCGCTAAAGTTTGCGGATTAACAAACTTTGACGGAAAAACTGGCAAATATAAAGTATTGTCAATTGTAATCAAGCCGTCGAAACGAATTTCAGCCTTTGGAAAATCTTTTTTGATATAATTCACAACGTTTTCAGGCATATTTGCCGCAAAAACTGTTGATATATTCATAAATAATACGATTAACAATACCCAAAATTTACGCATTATTGGAAAACCCCTTTTACTTTATCTTTCAACGTTTCTTGTGCTTTTCTTCCTGTGTTAATTTCAAATAAACGTTTGTACAATTGACGTTCTTCATCATTAATTTTTTCAGGAGTTTTAACGGTTACGACAACAATATGGTCGCCTCTGTGCGACGGTTTTTGAATATGAGGAACACCAGCCCCTTTAATCTTAACCATATTACCGCTTTGAATACCCGCATTAATTTGAATTTTCTTTTCACCGTCAAGAGTTTTTACAGGAATTTCATCACCCAAAACTGCTTGTGCAGGTGTAATATCAAGAGTTGTAATAACGTTAATACCGTCACGGTTATAGTATTCAGATGGTTTAACGTGTAAAACTACGTACAAATCACCGGCAGGTCCTCCGTTCAAACCACAATCGCCCTCACCAGACAATCTCATTTTTGATAAATTATCAACCCCTGCAGGGATTTTTATTTCTAATTTCTTTTCTGTTTCAATTCTGCCTTGACCTTTGCAGTGTTTGCAAGGTGATTCAATTTTTCTACCAGTACCTCTACAATCAGGACATGGAGCAACTTGCGTAAATTGACCTAAAATTGTTTGAGTAGTTTGTTGAATTTTACCGCTACCGCCACAAGTTTTACAAATTACAGGTTGAGTTCCAGCCTCTGCACCTGAGCCTTTACATTCAGGACAAACTTCCAAATGGTCGATTTTAACATCTTTTTTGCAACCGAAAACCGCTTCTTCAAATTCGAGTTCAACGTCTAAACGCAAGTCTTCACCTTGACGAGGAGCATTTGGGTCATATTGTCTTTGAGAAGAAAAACCAAAATCGCCAAAGAATGAGGCAAAAATATCGTTCAAATCACCAAAACCACCTGCGAACGGTCCTTGAGTGTCAAAACCTGCATTTTTCAAACCGTCTTCACCAAAGCGGTCGTAAGTTGCACGTTTTTCATCGTCCATTAAAGTTTCGTATGCTTTACCTATTTCTTTGAATTTTTCTTCTGCATCTGATGCTTTATTAACATCAGGGTGATATTTACGTGCCATTTTTCTGAACGCACTTTTTATCTCATCTTTGGTTGCATTTTTATCAACCCCTAATGTTTCGTAAAAATCTGCCATTTTCCAGCCATTCCTCTATTCTATTCTGCCGCAGCAACATTAACCAACGCTGCTCTTAATACTTTATCGCCAATCTTGTAACCTTTTTGAAGTTCGTTAATAATTGTACCTTCTTCGTGTTCGCTTGTTGGTGTTTGCATTACTGCTTCGTGGAAGTTAGGGTCAAATTCTTTTCCCTCTGTTTCAATAATTTCTAAACCTATTTTCTTAAGAGTATCTTTCATTTGATTGCAAACTAAATTGAAACTATCTTTAACTTGTTGACAATCGTCAACTTTTTCCATTGCTTTTTGACCTCTGTCAAAGTTATCCAAAACTTCGATAAGTTTTTTCAAAGTTTCTTCTGCACCGTATTTCAACAAATTTTCACGTTCTTGTGCTTGACGTTTTCTATAATTGTCAAAATCAGCAGCAAGTCTGATGTATTGATTGTTCAACTGATTATATTTTTCTTGAAGACTATTATCTTGTGCTTGAGGTTCTTGTTCCTCTGTAGTTTCTTCAGTTTTTGCTTCTTCTGCAACTTCTTCTTGTTGTTCTGTTTTGTTGTCTAAATCCATATCGTTATTGAATGGATTAGTTTCATCATGTTTTTTAGAATGTTTTGACATAGTTTCACCTACCACTTTACATTATACTTCTATAATTATACGTTATCAATTTACATAAACAAGTTATATTTATTTTTTTTTAATTATTCGGTTAAGATTATTACTCAAATATTAATTTTTCATTAATAATTGGAAATTTTGCAAGATTTTGAAGTATAAATATTATACAAAGTTATAAAAAAAGTAAAAAAGTAGGAGGCATAAAAAATGAAAATTAGACCAGTAGGCGACAGAATCGTTATTAAAGTTATTGAAGATACAGCACAAACAGAAGGTGGAATTTTTATTCCAGATAGTGCAAAAGAAAAACCACAAAAAGGTGAAGTTGTAGCAATCGGTGAAGGTAAAACACTAGATAGCGGTGAAAAAGCACCTGTAAGTGTAAAAGTTGGCGAAACAGTTATTTACGAAAAATATGCTGGTAGAGATATTAAAATTGACGGCGAAACTCTAAAAATCTTATCAACATCAGACGTTTTAGGTGTTTTAGAAGCGTAAGCCGATGTGAAGTCAAGCACACGGCGACGATGAGTCGGCTGAGTGAGGACTTCACGAAACATTTCAGAAGATACCACAACAAGTGTGGTATTACAAAACAAAAGTTATTAGATTATTTATAAAGGAAAAAAGAAATGGCTAAAAGAATTGTATTCCAAGAAGAAGCAAGAAAATCATTATTAAGAGGTATTGATGCAGTAGCAGATGCCGTAAAAGTAACATTAGGACCAAAAGGTCGTAACGTAATATTAGAAAAAAAATATGGTGCACCACAAATCGTTAACGACGGTGTAACAATTGCAAAAGAAATCGAATTAAAAGACGGTTTAGAAAATGCAGGTGCTCAATTATTAAAAGAAGTTTCATCAAAAACTAACGACGTTGCTGGTGACGGTACAACAACAGCATCAGTTTTGGCTCAAGCAATCGTTAGAGAAGGTTTGAAAAACTTAACTGCAGGTGCAAACCCAATGTCAATCAAACGTGGTATCGACAAAGCAGTTGAATATTCAGTAGAAAAAATTAAATCTATGTCAAAACAAGTTGCAACAAAAGAAGAAATCGCTCAAGTTGCAGCAATTTCAGCAGGTAACAACTCTGAAATCGGTGAATTAATCGCTGAAGCAATGGAAAAAGTTGGTAATGAAGGTGTTATCACTGTTGAAGAAAGCAAATCTTTCGGTACAAACTTAAAAGTTGTAGAAGGTATGCAATTTGACAAAGGTTACATTTCACCATACTTCGTAACAGATACAGAAAGAATGGAAGCAGTTTTAGAAGATGCTTACGTTCTATGTGTAAACAAAAAAATCAACTTAATCCAAGACTTAGTTCCAATCCTAGAACAAGTTGCAAGAGAAGGTAAATCATTATTGTTAATCGCTGAAGATGTTGAAGGTGAAGCATTAGCAACATTAGTAGTTAACACAATGAGAAAAGTTATCAGAGCAGTTGCAGTAAAAGCACCAGGTTTTGGCGACAGAAGAAAAGCAATGTTAGAAGATATCGCTATTTTAACAGGTGGCGAAATGTTCACAGAAGAACTTGGCACAAAACTTGAAAACTTAACTATCGATATGATGGGTACTGCAAAACGTGTTACAGTAACAAAAGACGAAACAACAATCGTTGTTGGCGATGCAACAAAAACTGCAGTTCAAGAAAGAATTTCTTTAATCAAAAAACAAATCGAACAATCTGATTCTGAATACGATAAAGAAAAATTACAAGAACGTATCGCAAAATTATCAGGTGGTGTTGCAGTAATCGAAGTTGGTGCAGCAACAGAAGTTGAATTGAAAGAAAGAAAATTAAGAATTGAAGATGCTTTGAATGCAACAAGAGCAGCAAACG
>CAVFCO010000175.1:0-3630 GCA_963620955.1 Alistipes senegalensis
GCCATGCAATCGCCCGCTCTTTATAAATATTTTTTTACTCAAAAATTAAGCAAAATATCTTTTTAAAAGTCCGTCGAAACCTTGACCATGACGTGCTTCGTCTTTAGCCATTTCGTGAACTGTATCGTGAATAGCATCTAAGCCTAATTCTTTTGCTCTTTTTGCGATAGCCATTTTACCTTCACAAGCACCGAATTCTGCTTCTGCTCTTAATTCTACATTTTTCTTAGTTGATTTTGTAACAACTTCACCTAACAATTCAGCAAATTTTGCAGCATGTTCTGCTTCTTCAAATGCGTATCTTTTAAATGCTTCAGCAACTTCAGGATATCCTTCACGTTCTGCTTGTCTTGACATTGCCAAGTACATACCAACTTCGCAACATTCACCTGTAAAGTGTTCTCTTAAGCCTTTTAGAACTTCTTCATCAACACCTTGAGCAATTCCAACTACGTGTTCAGTTGCATAAGTTTTGTTATTTTCATCTACTTGTTTAAATTTATCACTTGTAACACCACATACAGGGCATTTTTCAGGTGCTTTATCTGCTTCTACTGTGTAACCACAAACTGTACATACAAATTTCATGTTTATTTCCTTTCTTTTAAAATACACACTACTTAAATAATATCAAATAAAATTTTTCAAAACAGATTATATTACAAAAGATTAATAATTGTTTTTGTTTTCAGTTTAACCGATATAATATTAATAATAAGGAAATTTTTATGGATAAAGAAAAAATCAAAAAAATATTGAAATACACAACTTACGTGGATAAATTCAAGTATCATAACCAAATAATAAATTTTTTGGATAAATTTTACACAGAGGAAGATTTTCCAAAAACGTTAATCAACTTTGATTTGCATAGCGATATGAAATTAGATTACGCATGCATTGAAACTAGTATTGCAAATTGGGTTAACCACACTTTTGGTAAATACGGAATTGAAGAATATTATTGGGTTATACCAAAACATGCATTCTATGATAAAAAATTTATGAAATTTCTAGAAAAGGATAAAAACAAGTCGGGTGGAAATTATACCCAAAAACCATATACAGATTTTTCAAAACCTTTAAAACAATCTTTTCCTTATCGATACATAAAAAATAAAGTTTACACAAACGTAACACAAGAATCTGATGAAAAAGTTTTAGAATACATAGAAACACAAGAGAAAAAACATAAATTAATCCATGTATATTATTGTACAGAAGATAATTTGCCTGATTTTGCAAAAGAAGATGTTATTGTAAGTGTTGATGCTGATTATTTTTCAAACAATGGATATGACACATACAGCGATTATAAATATACTCCAAAAAACATTCAAGAAGAATTTGATAAATTTATTGACTGTATGTATGAAAAACATATTTATCCAACATATATGGGATTGTGCATATCAAACAATTATGCAGGAGATTTAGAAAGTAGTGAAAAATTTTACGATTCTATAATAGAAGCATTAAACTGCCCTGTAAAAATGAATATTGAATATACTTATACAGATCTTAAAGATGATAAATACTCTCACTGTACAGGATATTTCTACTCTTACAATAGATTTTCATATGTTATTTACGTAGACCAAAATATAGACGAAAAAGACCTTAATAATATCTTAAAACAAACTCAATACGAAGACGGAGTGTATGAGATTAATTTGTACACAAAAGAAAAAATCAATAACTTTGGAAAGAAAAAACTCGAAATTTATCCTCATTTAATAAATGTTGATAAAATAGCAGAGAGAAATTTCAAATTAAATCATTTTTTAGACATTGTAAAAACTAAATTAGATGAACTTGCTAATAAAGAATAAGAGACCTTCTCAAATTTTAATGAAATCCGACAAAGTATGTTAGAGTAGACATAAAAAAGGAGAACATTAAAATGACAAGCAGAAAAGAACGACCAATTAACAACCCACTATTCACCCGTGAGATGATACGTCAATGTATAAAAGACAACAATTTACGTGATGGGAAAAGTATTCTAGACTTTTTGAAATCAAGTTTTGGCGAATTTATCCAAGAAGCTCTTGAAGCAGAAATGGACGAAGAATTAGGTTATTCAAGATATGATTACAAAGAAAAAGAAGGCACAAATTCTCGCAACGGTCATCACAAAAAAGTTTTAAAAACAGATATGGGCAATGTGGAAATACGTGTACCACAAGATACAGAAGGTGAATTTGAACCTCAAATAGTTCCAAAACATTCAAGAGAAGTTAGTCCAACCATTCATGATGCAATACTTTCAATGTATGCAAAAGGTATGTCAACGCCTGATATTAATTCTCATTTAAAAAGAATTTACGGTTTTGAAGTAAGTGCAGAAACAGTTTCACGCATAACAGACAAAATCCTTCCAATAGCAAAAGAATGGCAAAATCGTCCGTTGGATAGTGTTTATCCGATAATTTTTCTTGACGGTGTGGTTTTTAACGTAGTTGAGGACGGAGTAACAAGAAAAAAGACTGCCTACATTGTTTATGGAATAAATACAGAAGGTTACAAGGAAATTCTTGGAATATGGCTTGGTGAAGCAGAAAGTTCAAAGTTTTGGATGATTGTGCTTTCAGAGTTAAGAGAACGTGGAGTAAAAGATATTTTAATAGCTTCTGTAGACGGTTTAAACGGATTTAGCGAAGCAATAAAAGGAATTTATCCAAACACAGAAATTCAACGTTGTATAGTTCACCAAATACGTAATAGTAGTAAATTTGTACCTTGGAAAGACCGTAAGGCATTTTGTGCCGATATGAAAAAGATTTACAATGCAATTAATGAAGAACAGGCATTGAGTGCATTTTCAGAATTTTCAGAACGTTGGGATAAGAAATATCCTTATGCAATTCGAAGTTGGGAAAACAACTGGAATGAGCTGATGACCTTTATGAAATATCCGGCAGAAATAAGACAATTGATATATACCACAAACCCAATTGAAGCTTTCAATAGAGGCATTCGAAAGGTTACTAAAACCAAAACTTCATTTCGAACAACGGACAGCTTGTTCAAGCTACTTTACTTGGTTTCTCGTGATATTGAGGAAAAATGGACAATGCCAATTCGAAACTGGGGCTTGATATTGAATCAGCTTATGGTATATTTTGAAGGAAGAATTTAATGCGAAAATCTAAAATGGTATTTTCGCTATACGCTCAAATACCATTTTAGATTAAGGATACTTGTTAGTTTCATTAAAATTTGTTAAACTCCCAAGAATAAAAACAGGCTGGCATTCGCCCGCCTGTTTATTTTTTTAACTTTCATTTTTTCTATCTTCTAAATCTTTTAACATAAATGCACCCTTAACCGCAGCAACTACTCGATTATTCACATTCATTTTTCGGTAAATTGAACTTACATGTGCTTTTGCCGTTGCCACGCTTATATAAAGTTTTTTGGCAATAATTAAATTTGTAGCCCCCTCAATGATTTGTTTTAAAACCTCTAATTCTCTTGGCGATAAACTTTCTATCATACAACCCCTTTTCTTTAATAAAAAATAAAATTAGTACATTGTTATTATCATTTTAACAAATTTTTGAAAAAATTATTTCATATATATTCCTTTAATAAATTTTTCATAAAAAACTTACAAAAAACTAATAC
>CAVFCO010000175.1:3640-28821 GCA_963620955.1 Alistipes senegalensis
AATCTGATTATTTATTATATATTAGAATTATAAGTTACATAATTTAGGAGAAGATTAATGATACATCCATCAGCAATAATTCACGAAAGTGCAGAAATTGCACAAGACGCATACATCGGACCAAATGTTGTTATTGGCGAAAACGTAAAAATAGGTAGCGGTACAAGAGTTATAGCAAACGCATTTATAGAATTTGCAGAAATCGGTAAAAATTGTACTATCAGCCCATTTGCAACTATCGGTTCAGAACCTCAAGATTTAGGTTACAAAGGCGAACCAACAAAAGTTGTTATTGGTGATGAAGTAATTATCAAAGAAAACGTTACAGTACACAGAGGTGCTGCTTGTGGCGATTTCACAACAAGAATTGGTAACAAATGCTTGCTTATGGCTGGTGTTCACGTTGCTCATAACTGCGTTTTAGCAGACCAAGTAATTATGGCAAACCTTGCAACTCTTGGCGGACACTGCCACGTAGGTTTCGGTGCTTGGCTTGGCGGAATGACAGTATTCCACCAAAACGTAAGAGTTGGTGATATGGCTATTATTAGCGGTTTCTCAGCAACAAGACAAGACATTCTACCTTACTCTAAAGGTGAAGGCAGACCGCCTGTACCAAAAGGATTGAACGTAGTTGCAATGAGAAGACGTGGAGTTTCTAAAGAAGACAGAATCAACACTAACGATGCATTCAAACTTCTTATCTCTCCAGAATACAACACAACTCAAGCAATTGAAAAAATTAAAGCAGAAATTCCTATGAATAGTTATATCGAAAATATGATTACATTCATTCAAGAATCTAAACGTGGAGTTCTTTTAAAATCTCACAAATCAGGTTTTGAAAGTCTTGATGAAGAAGAAGAATAGTTTTAACATAAAAAAGGGGCGTCGCCAAAGGCGACGCCCCTTTTTTATACCTTTTTAAATACTTTCTTCAATAGATTTAATTTCAACATCAATTTTACTTGGAATAAATCTTTTGATAGCGTGTTCCAAATCGTAAGTTGCATTCACCCAAAATACTGGAGATGATGCTATCTTAGTTACTGAGTCATCTTCAACTAATTTAATTACAACAGGGTCAGCCCCAGGGTATTTTGCAAGAATATCTTTCATTGCAACTAGTTCTTCATAAGGAACACTGTCATTTATTGAAATCATGAAGATATTTGCATTATCAACAGGTTTTACATCGTCAATAATGATATTTGGCTCGGCATCTTCGTCGTTTGCACGATAACTTACTTTTCCTGTAATTATAATTTTATTATCAGGTTGCATAAAATCACTAAATTCACCTAGTTTATTGTGGAAACAAAGAGCCTCTATTTTACCTGACAAATCTTCTAGAGTAATAGTTTTTAAACATTTTGACGGATCTTTTTTGTACGGAATTTGTCTTGCAGATGTAACCAAACCGCACAAAGTAACAACTTTGTCTGCAGGAAGTTCTTTTACTTCTGAAATTTTATGAGATTCTAAGAACTGCATCTTATCCATAATTGATGACAATGGGTGAGAAGATACATAAAATCCTAAAAATTCTTTTTCAAAACTTTGAAGTTCTTTGTTTGAGAATTCTTCTTCAGAACCTGCAAGGTGGAATTGAGTTCCAGCAAAATCTTCATTGTTTTCTAAACCTGCAAACAAACTTGTTTGACCTAGTTCTTTTGCTTTTGCCTCTTTGTTTGCGGTATTTACAATATATTCAAGGTTATCTAACAATTGTTTACGGCTTTTTTCTAGGTTTGAAAAAGCACCCGCCTTAATTAAACCTTCTAAAACACGTTTATTTGTTGCTTTAGGGTCAATTCTCTTACAGAAATCATAAATTGATTTGAATTCGCCGTTTTCCTCTCTTTCTTTGATAATCATTTCAACAACAACTTCGCCAACTTGCTTAATTGAAGCCAATCCAAAACGAATGTCGTTTCCGTCAGGTGCAAATTCTGCAAAAGATTTGTTAATATCAGGTGGTAAAACTTTAATACCTTTTTTGTTGCATTCTTCAATGTACAACTGAGTTTTTTCTTGGTCGTTTGAAACACTTGATAGCAAGCAAGCCATATATTCAACGGTGTAATGGCATTTCAAGTACGCAGTTTGATATGCAACAAAGGCATAAGCCGCAGAGTGGCTTCGGTTGAAACAGTACGAAGCAAATGCTTCAATTTTTTCAAACAAGTCAGTTGCATCTTTTTCTGACATTCCGTGTTGAGCAGATTTTTCGATGAACACACCTTTTTGCTTTTGCATTTCATCGACTTTTTTCTTACCCATCATACGTCTTACCATATCGGCTTGACCTAATGAATAATCCGCCAAAGTTTGGAACACTTGCATGATTTGTTCTTGATATACGATTGTTCCGTAAGTGTCTTTCAACACTGGTTCAAGAAGTGGGTGAGGGTACGTAACTTGTACACGACCGTGTTTTCTGTCTACGAACTCATCAACCATGCCTGAATTCAATGGACCTGGACGGAATAGGGCAACCAACGCACCCATATCTTCAAAAGTATCAGGTCTTAAACGTTTTACAAGGTTTTTCATGCCGGCAGATTCAAGTTGGAAAATTCCGTCAGTATCACCTTTCATCAACATTTCATAAACAGGTTTGTCATCTAGTGGAATATTGTTGATATCCACGTCAATTCCTTGACGTTTTTTGATTACATCAAGAGTTTTGTAGATTGTTGTTAAGTTTCGAAGTCCCAAAAAGTCCATTTTTAAAAGGCTTAAGAACTCTGTAACAGCATGAGGTGGATAACCTGTTTGAACAATACCATCTTTAGACGGTTGAACAGGAAGAATTTGGTCTAATGGTTTTGGAGCGATAATAACCCCTGCTGCGTGAGTACCTGTGTTATTTTTAATCCCCTCAATACCGATAGCCAAATCGATAATTTTCTTCAAACTTACAGTTTTTCCCTCAATTGGGTCAACAACAATTTGTTCGTCGTTATCGTAAAGTGTTTTTAACTCCGAACCGTCATATTTCATCGCATCTGTCAAAGTTTTTGCTTTATCGTTAATAGATTGAGCAAACTCAATTGCAGGGTCAATTAAAGATGCAAGTCTATTACTTTCAGAGAATGGAACTTTGAATAATCTTGCGACCCCTTTGAATGCGGCTTTAGCGGCATAAGTACCAAAGGTGATAATTTGGCAAACCTTATCTTCGCCGTATTTTTGAGTTACATAATCAATAACTTCGCCACGACGTTCGATACAAAAGTCGATATCAATATCGGGCATTGTGAAACGTTCTGGATTCAAAAATCTTTCGAACAAAAGTTTGTGCTTGATTGGGTCTAAGTCCGTAATTTCTAAAGCATACGCAACAACAGAACCCGCAGCAGAACCACGACCTGGACCTACAGGAATGCCGTGAGTTTTAGCATAGTGAATAAAGTCCCAAGTAATTAAGAAATATGCAGCAAATCCCATTGATTCGATAACTTCAAGTTCGTAGTCCGCACGTTCTCTTAATTCGTCAGTAACTTCTCCATATCTTTTTTTCAAACCTTGATATACCAAGTAATTCAAGTATGTTTCAGTTGTATATCCTTTTGGCACTTCATACGCAGGTAAATCTTTTGTTTTATTGATAACAATATTACATTTTTCAGCAATTTTTACAGTATTATCAATACATCTATCGAAAGTTTCATCGTCCATCCACGAGAAGGCTTCTCGCAACTCCTCTGCAGTTTTTACGTAAAACTCATTATTTGGGAAGTGAAATCTGTTTGGGTCATCTTTATCAGAATTTGTTTGCATACACAACAACGTATCGTGCATGTCAGCATCTTCTTTTTTCAAATAGTGCGAATCATTTGTGATAACCATTTCAATGCCAAGTTCTTTGGCAATAGCAATCAACTCCGGATTTGTTTTCTTTTGGTCTTCCAAACCGTGATCTTGAAGTTCAATATAATAATCTTCACCAAACAAATCTTTATATCTTTTTGCAACTTCTCTTGCTTTTTCAGGTTCGTGTTTCAAAAGATTTTGTAAAACTTCGCCCCCCAAACAAGCAGAAAGACAAATTAAGCCCTCGTGATGATCTTGCAACAATTCCCAGTTAATACGTGGGTGAACATAACGACCTTTGCACCACGCAACAGATGTTAAACGGATAATATTTTGATAACCAACTTTATTTTTTGCAATCAAAACCAAGTGATAGCAAGGATTATTCATTTTATCACGTTCAGTAATATCACCGTCATGAACATAAAATTCGCAACCCAAAATTGGTTTTAAAGTCGCATCTTTTAAGTTAACCGCAGTTTCGTAAAGTTCCATATCGCCATACATAACACCGTGGTCAGTGATTGCAACAGCCGGAAAACCTTTTTCTACCGCAAATTTGCACAATTGATTAATACGGATTGCTCCGTCTAATAAAGAATACTCTGTGTGCAAGTGTAATGGTACATACGGTCTAGTCATAATACAAGTATATCATGGTAACACTGACATGTTTTTAGGTATTAAAAAATGTAAAACAAAAAATCCGACATTTCTGTCGGACTTTTTGTTTATAAAGAAATTTAATTTTATATCAATTTCTAAACGCACAAAGCAAGCAAGATACCGGCAGCAACTGCTGAACCGATTACACCTGCAACGTTTGGACCCATTGCGTGCATTAGCAAGAAGTTTTGAGGGTTTGCTTCCAAACCAACTTTGTTAACTACACGTGCAGCCATTGGAACTGCTGATACACCAGCCGCACCAATAAGTGGGTTGATTTTGTTTTTTGAGAATAAATTCATTAATTTACCGAACAATACACCTGATGCTGTTGCGATTGAGAATGCACACAAGCCTAAGAATAAGATACCCAAAGTTTCAAGTGTCAAGAATTTATCTGCAGATAATTTTGAACCTACTGACAAACCTAACAAGATTGTTACGATATTGATGAATTCATTTTGTAATGTTTTTGATAAACGTTCAGTAACGCCACATTGCATTACCAAGTTACCGAATGTCAAAGCACCTAACAATGGAGTTGCATCTGGTAAGAAAATAATACATAAACCTAATACCACGATTGGGAATAAGATTTTTTCACGTTTTGAAACATGACGCATTTGAACCATTTCGATTTTTCTTTCTGCTTCAGTAGTCAATGCTTTCATAATTGGCGGTTGAATAATTGGAACTAATGCCATGTATGAATAAGCAGCAACTGCGATTGCACCTAATAAATCCGGTGCTAATCTTGAAGTTACGAAGATTGAAGTCGGACCGTCAGCACCACCGATGATACCGATTGAAGCGGCTTCTGGTAAACCGAAATCAAATCCGGCATATTTTGCTAATAACAATGCACCTAACAATGCACCAAAAATACCGAATTGAGCAGCACCACCTAGTAATGCTGTTTTTGGGTTTGCTAATAACGGACCGAAGTCAGTCATTGCACCAACACCCATAAAGATGAATAGAGGGAACAAACCACCGTCAATACCTACGTGGTATACAGTGTATAAAAATCCACCAGGTTCAGCAATCCCTGCAACCGGAATGTTTGCAAGAATACCACCGAAACCGATTGGTAATAATAACAATGGTTCGTAATTCTTTTTGATTGCTAAGTATAATAACAACAAGCAAACGAAGAACATGATGATTGTACCGTACATGTGTAAGAAGTTTTCAACCCCATTAACACCTGTCAACGGTTCTTTAACCATATTTGCGTAGCCTGTAATATCATTTAAACTTTTTAAAGATTCTAATAATTGCATACTTCCTACTCCTTACTAATCCAAAGTTACAAGTATGTCGCCAGGCATAACTGTTGCACCTACGTCTACTCTTACTGAACTTACTTTACCTGCACAAGGTGCTTTAATTTCTGTTTCCATTTTCATTGCTTCCATCAAGATAAGAACGTCGCCTTCTTCAACTTCATCACCATCTCTTGCAACCACTTTAAGGATTGCACCTGGAACAGGGGCTTTAACTTCTGTACATTCACCATTTCCAGCAGGTTTAGAGGCAACTTCTTTCATACCTTCAACGATTGAAACATCATAAGATTTACCGTTAACAACTGCTTTGTTGCCGTCGATTTTAACTGCGTAATCTTTTCCGTTAACTGTAACAGTTGCACCGTTTTTGTAATTATTGCTAGAAGTTTGACCTTTGTGAACAGAAACTGTACCTTTGCCTAACAAGAAGTCGATACCTTTATCAGCATTTCCGTCTTTACAAGCAGCAGCGATGAATAAGTTTTCATCAGTTACAGGCAAGCCTGCTGCTTTTAATCTTTCTTCTGCTGCTTTCAAACCTTTTTCAGGGTCTTTATCGTTCAAATCAACAACTTTTTCTGTTGTTGGTTGTAAACCAGTTTTTTCTTCTGCCCATTTAACTAATTCTGGGTCTGGTTCACAAGGAGTTTTTCCGAAGTAACCTAACAACATTTTTGCATAACCAGGGTTTGCTTTTTCCCAAGGGTGTTCAGTAATTGCATTCAAGAAAGATTGTTGAGCATAGAATTGAGAAACTGGAGTTACAGATGTTGCAAAACCACCTCTTGATACTACTTCTTTCATGTTTTCAATTAATTTAGGGAATTTATCTAACATACCCATATCTTTTAATTGGTCAATTGTTGTTGCAGTTGCACCACCTGGTAGAGGTGCTTGAATTAACATTGGATTAACTGCTAAAGAAACAGGTGAAATTGTGTAATCTTTCATACATTCTTTGAAGATTTCTTCTGTTTCCATAATTTTCTTAATATCTAAGCCTAAATCATATTCAGTGCCTCTTAAAGCATGCCACATAGAAATGATATCAGGTTGAGCAGTACCACCTGAAACAGGTTTCATAGATAAGTCGATACCGTCAGCACCACCATCTAATGCTGCTAAGTAACAAGCCAAACCAGTACCAGCAGTTTCGTGAGAGTGGAAACGGATATGAGCATCTGAACCTAGGATTTCACGAACTCTTTTAACTGTTTCGTAAACTTTTCTTGGGTGAGATGTACCTGAAGCATCTTTAAATGCTAATGAATCAAATGGAATTCCTGCATCTAAAATGTTTCTCAATACCTGTACGTAAAATTCTACATCATGAGCACCTTCACAACCGTATGGAAGTTCCATCATTGTGATTGTAACTTCGTGTTGCAAACCGTGTTTTTTAATGCTGTTTGCAGAATCGATTAAGTTGTTTACGTCGTTTAAAGCATCAAAGTTTCTGATTACGTTAACACCGTGTTTTGCAAACATTTTTGCGTGTAAATCAATTACATCTCTCGGTTGTGAGTTCAAACCTACAACGTTAACACCACGAGCCAAAGATTGTAATTTAATATCAGGGCCAACAGTTTCACGAACTTTGTCCATCATATCAAATGCGTTTTCGTTGCAGAAAAAGATTGGGGCTTGGAATCTTGCACCGCCTGCAACTTCAAAGTGTTTAATACCTGCATCTACTGCAGATTTTAAGGCTGGTAAAAAGTCTTCTACCAAAACTCTCGCACCGAATACGGATTGAAAGCCATCTCTAAAAGATGTGTCCATTACTTTAATTAATTTTTTTGACATTTTCTTTTTCCTATTCCTATTTTTTTAGATTAACTAATTCATATTCATTCTTGCAACAGCAATTGCAACTGCTACATCTTCTTCTGTTGCTTTGTTACGAGAAGGTGCTGCAACTGGTGCTACAACTTCTTCAGGCATAACTTTATTCAACATTTCTACAACTTTTGTTGATAATTGCATTGCATAAACCAACAAAGTTAAGAACGCAAATACAGTTCCCATGCCAACAACAGTAATAATTAAACCGTCCATTATCATTTTTTCGTGTCCTCCATACACTTTTATCGTACTACAAACATAAAAATTTTACACATTAAATATTTGAAATTATTTACAAAAACATTATAATAATGTTATTAATATTTCGTGAGGACAGTATGAAATTTAAAAAGATTATATTTATAGCATTAGCAATATTAATTTGTTTTCCGCAAATATCATCTGCGGGAGTTTTTAGTAAAAAAGAAGATGTTAACCACCAACAACCTTTGTCAAATTATCCACCAAAATATGATGAAATTTATCTTGAACAATTAAAAAAAGAATATAAAAAAATTAGTAGTGATGAAGTTATACTTGTTGCACTTGATATGATGAAAAATACCAACGCAGATTTTTCAAGACGTGCCATTATGGGTTATAACTTGACTGAAAAACCTATCAAGGTTCAATTCAAAGACCTTAGTGCTATAAAAGAGGACTATAGAAACTTTGATGCGTTGGGTTGGAAAAAGAAAAACGTTTTATATATTTATATAAATCCAAAACACGCAGATGCACCACCTGCGGCTTTGGCGGCACTTTTGGCACACGAAGCATTACATCAAGACGAGTTTAACTCTCTTGCAGAAGAAACTTATGCTTGGACAATGGAAGCAGCAGTTTGGACAGAAATGTTAGAAATTTACCCAGAACAAAACGACCGCCAACACCCACTATTACAAAGAGAAAACACTCTTAAACAACTTTTCAAAAAAGGAGGTTATACTAATAAATATATTAAGAAAACCGTATATGCAAACAAGGGTTATCAAAACTTGCCACAAACTTCCCCAGGGTTTGAAAGACTTTAATTGGTGAGTTGTGAATGGAGAGTATAACATTTGTGTCATACAGGATTTATTGCGGTATCTTCTTATTAACTTTATAAATAGATGCCGTAATAAGTACGGCATGACGATGTTGTAAGTGCGGTATGACATTTATTTTTACATCATTCCGCATAAGTGAACGTTAGTGAACGCATTGCGGAATGACGAGTGGTAAGAATAAATTCGTCATGACGCAAATATTCTACCTGTTATTCACTAAATTACCTATTGATAAAAATTACCCCTTGGTGTTAAATATTGCTATGAACAAGAAACATTTTATAATCGCAATTATTTTAATAACTGCGTTATTATTTTTTAATAATTTAATACACGATATGTACGTAAAAATGGTATCAACACCAACAAACGTGCAAACTGTTGTAAATACTGAGCAAATATCTTCTCAAAAACTTTTTGACCGCACTTGGAAAACAGTCAAAAAAAGTTATTATGACAAAGATATGAACGAGCAAGATTGGTATCGTTGGAAAGAGCATTATCAAGGCAAAATCAAAACTGAAGATGATGCCTATGTTGCAATCAACACAATGCTTGCAAGTTTAAACGACCCATACACAAAATTCCTTTCAAAAAAAGAATTTGAAGAATTGAATACCTCTATTGATTCAAAAATCACCGGTATTGGGGTAAATATATTATCAAATGCAGGTAAAATCATTGTTTTAAGTGTTATTGACGGAACTCCGGCTAGTTCTTCAGGCATAAAATCAGGTGATATAATTTATGCAGTAAACAAAAAAGAAGTTAGCGGAATGACTGTTTCTGATGTTGCAGGGTTAGTTAGAGGCCCTGAAAACAGCACCGTTGAAATAACTTTGCTTAGAAAAGACAAAAAAATCAACAAGACAATCAAAAGAAAAGAAATTAAAATAAAAACCGTAAAAAGTTCTGTAGACAAAAACATTGGCTACATTCAAATCCTAAGTTTTATCGGTGCAACAACATCAAACGAATTTATTGAAGCATTAGAAAAAACTAACAAAACAGACGGTTTAATCCTTGATTTGCGTGGAAACCCTGGCGGATTGTTGCCAAACGCAATATTCATCGCAAACTTATTCATTCCAGAGGGCAAAATTGTTAGTGTTGTTGGAAGAAACGGTTTCAAACAAGATTTAACCGCTCAACAAACAGATTTCAACGTTGATAAACCGCTTATCGTCTTGATTGACCACTCAAGTGCGAGTGCAAGCGAAATTCTTTCAGGTGCGTTGAAAGATTACCACAAAGCAAAACTTGTCGGCACAACAACATACGGAAAAGGTATGGTTCAACAAGTTATGCCAATGCCTAACGAAACAGGTTTAAATCTTACAATTGCAAAATACTTAACTCCAAACGGCACAGACATCAACAAAAAAGGTATCGCACCTGATGTTAACATTGAATTGACAATCGACGATTTAAAAAAGAACAAAGACGTTCAACTTGATATCGCAAAGAAAATGATGACAGATATTTTAAAAGCAGAAAATAATTAGGATAAAGATACCGCAACAGAGTGCGGTATGACGTAAAATTTTTTCGGCAGAGTGACATGACAAATAAAACGTCATTCCGCATAAGTGAACGTAGTGAACGCATTGCGGAATCTTTTACAAGATTTTGAATAGATACCGCAACAAGTGCGGTATGACACTAAACCGTCATGCCGTATTTATTACGGCATCTTTTCTCTCTTTTCAAGATACCGCAACGAGGTACGTAAATATTAACTACGATGCAAGTTTTATAAGGTTTTCAATAGTTTCTTCATATTGAATATTATCGCTTGTGCGTTGGCATAAAAATTCGTTAATTTTATCCATTTTTTGAATTGCCTCATCGCACAAAGGATTTGAACCTTTTACATAAGCACCGATATTAATTAAGTCCTCATTTTTCTTATAAACTGCAAGCCAGTTTTTCACTTTTGCTGCCGCATCACGATGTTCTTGAGTAACAACATCGCCCATAACCCTACTTATTGATTGCAAAACATCAACCGCAGGATAATGGTTTCGGTGAGCCAAGTCACGAGAAAGCATAATATGACCGTCTAAGATACTTCTTGCTGTATCGGAAATTGGTTCGTTGAAGTCATCACCCTCAACCAAAACGGTATACAATGCTGTAATAGAGCCTTTATCGTTACAGCCCGCACGTTCCATTAACTGTGGCATAATCGCAAATACACTTGGGGTATAGCCTTTCATCGCAGGGGGTTCGCCCGCACTCAAGCCCACAACACGTTGTGCCATTGCAATACGAGTTACCGAATCAAGCATAAACAATACATCTTTGCCTTTATCTCTAAAATATTCTGCAATTGAAGTCGCAACAAATGCCGCTTTAATTTTTACTAGGTCAGGTTGTTCAGAAGTCGCCGCAACAACAACTGTACGTTTCATACCCTCTGGTCCCATATTTTTTTCAATGAATTCACGCACCTCACGACCACGTTCACCAATCAGAGCAATAACGTTGATGTCTGCGTTTGTATTTTTCGCCATCATTGAAAGAGTTGTACTTTTTCCAACCCCAGAACCTGCAAATATACCAAGTCTTTGACCTCTACCAACAGTAATAAAACCGTCTATAGACCTAATTCCCAAAGACAACGGAGTATCAATTCTTGCACGTTTCAATGGATTTATCGGTTTTGCACAGGTTGAAACGTAAGCCTCAGCATTAATTTCACCCAAGCCGTCGATTGGATTGCCTAATCCGTCAAGAACTCTGCCCAAAAGATTGTTTCCAACCTTTAATTTCATTGGCTCGCCAGTATTCAAAACTATTGCCCCAGGTTGAATCCCCTCCATAATACCCAAAGGCATTAAAAGTATTCGACCTTCTCTAAAGCCTACAACCTCAGCCCATACAGGTTCTTCGTTTGCTTTTTTGTAAATATAGCACAAATCACCGATACTAGATTGAGGGCCGTCAGATTCAATAATCAAACCTTTGATTTCAGTAACTCTGCCGATTTCTTTTATCGTATGGACTTCGTCAATAATATTCAAAAATTTTTCTTTATTAAACATCATTGTCATCGCATGAGTCCTCAGAATCTAAAACTTCTTCATTCAATTCTTCACTATGAGATGCAGAATAATGCGTTGTTAAAAACTTTTCAGCAATTTGGTCTATTTGAATTTTCACTCTATTATCAACTCTTGAAAGCAAAGTTTCAACAATAGTTCCGTCTGCCGAAACATTGTCGTCTTCAATTACTTTGATATTTTGTAATTTTGGAATTGCTTCTCTTAATTCATTTGAAATCGAATAAATTTTTTCTGCAAGTTCAGGATTTATCGTAATTGTAATATTTTCCTTGTCTTTCAATTGTTTTATTGATTCAACAGTCATATCTTTTAGAACATTGATATCGTTTTCCAAAGATTTTTGACAAACCTTTCTTGCAATCGCAATAACCAACTCAACAATATCCAACTGAGCAGATTTAATAATATTGTGTTTCAAATCAAATTGGCTTTGAGCAAAAGTTTCCATAGCCATAAATTTTTCTTCAAGAGAGTGAGTTCCGTCGTCATAACCTTGCTTATAGCCTGCGTCATAACCCTCTTTTTGTGCTGTTTCACGAATTTCTGTTGATTGAGCATTTGCCTCATTTGTTGCGGTTTCAACAATTTTTGCACCCTCTTGTTGTGCCTGTTGAATAATTCCTTTTGCCTCGTCAACAAGTTCTTTTGCCTTATTCACACCCTCTTGAATAAGACGTTCTTTTTCTTTTTGGGCAGCCGCAATCATACGTTTAAGTTTTGCCTCTTCCTCTTTGTAAGGATTTTCTATCGGCAAAACATAACTAGAGCCTATTTGAACGTTATCACTTTTAATCCTAGTCAATGAATTCGTCCTCACCCTCATCTCTTTCAAGAACAATTTCGCCAGATGCTTCTAAGGCTTTGATTGTTACACAAATTTGAGTTTGAACTTCTTGAACATCTTTTGCACGAACAGGTCCAAGGTATTCCATATCATCACGAAGCATTTGTTGAGCACGTTCTGACATATTAGCAAAGATTTTTTCACGAACTTCTTCTTTTGTACCTTTAAGAGCAAGTGCAAGGTCTTTTGTATTAACTTCACGCAAGATACGTTGAACTGTTCTGTTATCAAGTTGAAGAATGTCTTCAAATACGAACATCAATTCACGAACTTCATCTGCAAGTTCAGGATTTTCAATTTCTAACAATTCTAATACGTTTCTTTCTGTTGTTCTATCAGTTCTGTTCAAGATATTTGCCAAAGTATCAATACCACCGGCTTGAGAGAAGTCTTGAACCATTACAGAAGAGAATTTACTTTCCACAATTTTTTCAATATGTGCAAGGATTTCCGGATTTGTTGTATCCATTTCCGCAATCTTAATAGCAACTTGTGCTTGAACTTCCGGAGGAAGATTGTTCATAACCCTTGCAGATTGAACAGGTAACAAGTATGCCAAAATCAATGCAATCAATTGAGGGTTTTCATTTTGGAATGAAGTTGCTAATTGCACTGGGTCTGCCTCGTTCAAGAATTGGAATGGGTTTGCATTCATCAATGATTCCAATCTTGTCATAATTCTTTTTGCTTGTTCTGGACCATAAGTCATTTCCAAAACTTGTCTTGCGTAGTCTTTACCACCTTTTGCAAGGTAACTGTTCGCTTGGAATAATCCTCTAAATTCTTCTAAAATACCAACAAGAGATTCTACTGGAACTTTGTTCAAACTTGCAATTTCCAAAGCAATTTTTTCCAATAAATCGTTATCAGTGATATTTTTCAACACTTCAGATGCAGTTGCCGGCCCTAACAAAATTAACAAAGCCGCAACTTTTTGTATTGAATTCATCGCTAAAATTTGATGTGTAAGTGTTGGTGCGTTTTCCATAGATTATTCCTTTATAAACGATACTAACAATCTTGCAGCCTCTGCAGGGTCTGCCATAATAGTATCATTCAATTCCATACGTGCTCTTTCAAGTTCAGGGTCGATATTAGCCTCAATACCCTTGAATGGTTCAGCCAACAATGCCTCTGGCAATTCGTCAGACATTTGAGGTAATTGAGGTTCGAATGTAGGTTGAGTATCTTGAACTTCAACACTTCTGCCCATTTTACCCATTAATCCTCTGATAATAAACATTGCAGCAAGACCTAGAATTAATACAACCAATAATGGCCCTAAGTCTTTTGTTAAGTAATCAACAGTAGATTTTGTTTTAATTTCTTTATCAAGTGCTGCTTGTTTTGCTTTTTCTTCTGCAAGTGATTCAAATTGCAAACTTGAAACTGTGATAACGTCGCCACGTTCATAGTTTGCACCAGAAGCAGATAAAACTAAATTTTGAATTTCTTCTTTTTCACTATCAGTCAAAATTTTGTTTACAGCAACCGCAATTGTCATACGTTTTATAGTTCCAGGAGCATATACAACCTGTTTAATTTCTTTTGAAACGCTATAATTTACAGAATTTTTCTCTTTTGCGTAGTTCAAATTACGAGCATTCACGTTTGCATTTACAGGTGCTTGGTTTGGATTTTCGTAAGTTTCAACCTCAGATTGAGAAGTTGTCATAACACCTTTATATCCATTTTCACCGTCGCCTACAGGAACGTAAGTTTCAATAGTCGCTTTTGTTGAATTAAAGTCGATATCAGCATTTACTTGAACTGAAACGTTACCCTTTCCAACAATTTTTTCCAAAACTTGAGAAACCTTTTCCGCAGTTTGTTTTTCTGCATTTGATTTAAAAGTTTCCATATCGTTTGAATTTTTACCTGTTTCGTCAGATAAACTTGCACCGTTTTGGTCAGTAATAAATACTCTTTCAGGTGTCATTCTTGGAACAGAATAAGCAACTAAATTTTTAATCGCTTTAACTTGGTATGCTTTTAAACGATAACCCTCTTCTAAAATAAGCATTACAGATGCAGATGGGGCTTCGTCTTTATCCTCAAAAATTGAACGTTCTGGGTCTGCAAGTTGAACTCTACAACTTTTAATACCATTCATTTTTTCAATAGAACGAACAATTTCACCTTGGAAAATTCTTTGTTTTGTCAATTTATTTTTAAAGTCAGTAGAGCCTAATTGCATATTATCAAGCAATTCAAACCCTGGAGATGGATTTTCAATAAGGTCATTTTCAGCAACGAAAATTCTCATATTATCCTTGTCTTTTGCAGGAACAAGGATTGCTTTTTTATCCTCAGAAACTTTATATGCTTGTCCACTTTTTTTGAACGATTCAACGATATTTGCAACGTCAGTTTGTGGCAAATCGCTATATAAAACTGTCCATTCAGGTTCAAAAGATTTTACTAGAAAGTAAGTTGCAACGATAACTGTTACAATAGTCAAAGCCAAAAGCCCAAACTTTTGTGGCAGTTCTAATCCGTCCCATAACTTTTTTATATCCTCTAAAAAAGGCTTTAAACTATTATTATTTTCCATTATATTGTTGATACCCCAAGTTACACGTTATCAACAATATAATAATCTTTTTATATATAAATATCAAAAATGTTAAGTATCTGTTACGTTTCGCCTTATTTTTACGGATTTTGGCAAAATAAAAAGCCTTACACATGTGCAAGACTTAAAAAAATATACATTTACCCCACAACATTAATAACATAAAACATTTTTTAAGTCAAACGATAGAAAACCAAAAACTTTAAGTTTGTAACGAATTTGTTACAAACTAGCAATTAAAATAATTCATCGTTTTGTATGATATTGTAATCCGTTTTCATATTATAATAGTAATTGTATAAGTAAGTAGTGAGGTACAAAATGTCAATTGATGACGCATTAGTTATGATTTTAGCCGGTGGCGAAGGCAAAAGATTGCACCCTTTAACAAAAGACCGTGCAAAACCGGCAGTTCCATTTGGAGGACGATATCGTATTATCGACTTTGTTTTGAACAACTTTATTAACTCAGGTTTCTACAAAATCAAAGTTTTAACACAATACAAATCTGACTCTCTAAACCAACATATTTCACGTGGTTATGCCCTATCACCATTCTTAGATCAATACGTTGATTTAGTTCCAGCACAAATGAGAACAGGTGGCGATTGGTACAGAGGCACAGCAGATGCAGTATTCCAAAACGTTTTACATATCGTAGATTCAGACCCTAACTATGTTTGCGTATTTGGTGGCGATCACGTTTACAAAATGGACGTATCACAAATGCTAAGTTACCACAAAACTAAACAAGCAGATTTAACAATCGCTGCAATACCTATTCCGATTGAAGAAGCATCTGAATTTGGTATTATGGAAGTTGATGAAAACTGGAGATTAACAAACTTCGTTGAAAAACCAAAAACAAAACCAAAATCACTTCCAGGCAACCCTAATATGTGTTTAGCATCAATGGGTAACTACATTTTCACAAAAGATGTGTTAATTGACGCTTTGTACAGAGATAATAAAATGGAAGATTCAAGCCATGACTTTGGTAAAAACGTAATTCCAATGTTATTAAATGAAGGCAAACCAGTTTATGTATACAACTTCAAAGAAAATACATTCCCTGGAATGTCTGATGCCGAAAGAGGTTACTGGAAAGACGTTGGAAACGTTGATGCATACTGGCAAGCAAACATGGACTTGTTAGACTCTTGCCCAGAATTGAACTTGTATGCTAAAGAATGGCCATTAAGAACATTCAACTACAACTACCCGCCTGCTAAATTCATTTGGCAAGAAGGCGACAGAGTTGGTATGGCAACAAATTCAATGGTTTCTGAAGGCTGTATCATTTCTGGTGGTGGATTATCAAGATGTGTTCTTTCACCAAAAGTAAGAATTAATTCTTATTCTTCAGTTACAGAAAGTATCTTGATGGAAAACGTTAACATCGGTAGACACTGCGAAATCAGACGTGCAATTATTGATAAAAACGTTCAAGTTCCACCTTATACAAAAATCGGTTTCGATAGAGAAATTGACCAACAAAAAGGCTTCTACGTATCGCCTAACGGTATTACTGTAGTTCCAAAAGGTTGCATACTTTAATAAAAGTATAAAATAAATAACAAAAAGACTTCTTTGTGATAAACTTTTCTCAAAGGAGTCTTTTTTATGAGCAAAAAAACTAGAATTATTTTAATATCAAGCATTGTCGCAGTAATTGTT
Organism: Alistipes senegalensis; assembly: GCA_963620955.1. GTDB lineage: Bacteria > Cyanobacteriota > Vampirovibrionia > Gastranaerophilales > Gastranaerophilaceae > UBA6984. The sequence goes on from CAVFCO010000175.1 coordinate 20,476, forward strand.
ATAATTTTGGCAATAGTTATGGTTGCAAGCAAACATCAAGAAAATAGAGCAGTAATGTTTTCTGAATTCTTTGAAAACAAAGTTGCAACAAGTTTAGAAGAAGCAGAAAAAATGGACATGTCAAAACCTTTAGTTGTTTTATTCCATGCTCCGTATTGCGGTAATTGTCAAAAATTTATGCCAGCATTCAACAAATTATCAAAAGATTTGTCAAGAGATTATAATTTTGTAATGCTAAATACAGAAGAACCTCAAAACTATCCATTGGTAGTTGGCAATGTATATACAATTCCAACTTTGTACATTTTTGACACAAGTATCGGAAACAAAATAGTTATTCCACTACAAACAGTTAGAACTTACGGCGAATTAAAAAGCGAATTTGATAGATATACTCGTATTCGTTCATTCATTGATATTCCAAAAGCACAAGCAAAACATCAAGAATTAATGGACGCTTACGCTCAAAAACTTGCCAAAAAGGAGAAAAAATAGCAAAAAAAAGGTGAAACTTTTTGTTTCACCGCATCTGTTATTTAATAAAAACTACACTATTTCCCTTTTTGGGTTTTCCTTACCTATTATTTTCTAATTAAAATTTTTGTTGTACTATCTCCATTTTTAAATTATGTCTTACACGCAAAGCATAATAAAGATGTTATGTTTATTTATCTCTTTAATAGCCTTACATTCTTATAAAGTATTTTTGCATAAAAAAATTGCCTTTTTTGAAAAGGTAAAATTAATATTGTTAACATAAGGTCTTAAAAACTAGTTTAAATTCAATGCTGACATAACTTCTTGACGGGCAGTAGCAACTTCTCCCCAACTTGAATAATGAGCAGAAGTTTTTACACGTTCTTCTTTTTTAGTGCAATCAATTTCGTTATTGTCTTTTAAGTAATCTAAGAAAATTTCTTGTTCATGACCTGCTTCAACTGCAGATGCTTTGTATTTTTCCATAACATCTTTTGTTCTTGGCATTTCAAACAAGTATGAATTCAAGATAACTCTTACTTTTTTATTTTCATCAGGATTTTTTACATCAATTTTTCTATCGCCAATTGTAACACTTTCGATAGGGTCTTTGCCACCATTTAAGAAATATTCTTTGTCATTTCTTACTGAATATTCCATGCCAGAAGTTCTCAAGATTTGAGGGTCTTTATTTGAAGTTAATAGAGAACCTGCGGTATTTTTCAACACTTGAACTAAATCTTTTTCTGAAATATCAACAACTTGAATATCATTATTGAACGGCAACATCGAATATTTTACATCATAGTTTGTAATTTCACCGTCTGCACCACCTCTTACAGATGCTGCGTGATATAAGGAAATATCTGCACCGAATTTTTTACCACGAGCAAGCATTGCATCTGCAAATGTGTTAGCAAGAGGGTTATCTTCATAACGTTCAATGCAAGGGTTTGCTGGGTTATAAGAACCTTTTACAGTTGCAACTTTAACCTTTTTACCTAGTTCTTGATTCATTAAATTATTGGCAACTTTTGATTCTTCAAAATCTTTCAAATTAATCAATTTATTATCTAGTTTATCGGTTTTTAAAACACCTTTTTCATCAAAAACGGCATTCAAATATCCAACATATTCGTTCATGCCACCTGCTTGAGTGATTAATACAGGTTCGTTACGTTTAGACATCAATAAATTTAACTTGTGAGAATCTTTTTTATTTTCTGGGGCTTTTGGATTAACACCATCAATTACAGTGTGAGAGTGTCCTCCAACAATAATGTCAACCCCCTCAGTTCTACGAGCAACGTCTAAATCGCCCTCTTCGTAGCCTAAGTGAGATAAAAGGATAATTTTGTTTACACCTTCTGATTCAAGTTTTTTAGTTTCTTCGTTAATTGCATTTACGGTTTCGTCTAAGTTTTTAACTTTTACTTTCTCATCTTTAGTTGTTATGTAAGAATTGAAAGGTGATGCACCGATTACAGCAAATTTATGTCCGCCTTTCATAAATACAGCAGATTTAACAAGTTTTTTATTTTTAATACTTTTTTTCAATGGACTATCGTCTGCAACATCAATATTTGCAGAAACAGATTTAAACTCACTTTTTTCAAGAGAATCTGACAAATTCTTGCTACCACCGGCAAATTCGTGATTGCCAAGAGCAAGAGCATCTAATCCCATAAGGTTAAATAGTTTAACCATTAGAGAATTTCTTTGTTTATCTGCTCCGAACAAACAATCCCCTGCAGCAAGTGTCAAGTTATTTGTATTTTTATTGGCTTTTAAGAATGTATCGTGTGCAGTTTTAAACTTCGACAATCTATTTACATCGCCGTGCATATCGTTAGTGTAAAACAAGCCCAATTCTGTTTCGCCAGAATTAGCCTTTGCCTTAAACTTAGGTTTGAAAGGATTATATGATAAATTGTTGTTACTAATATTATTCACAATAATACCTTACACTACACGTATATATTAATAAAGGCGTTTTTCTTCCGAAAAATGCCTTATTTTTGATAAATTTAAACGATTGTAAACATTAATCTTCGCAAGTATGTTTGTTAATCCAATTCAAATGGTCAGGACATTTTAAATAATCCATATTGCCAATTTCATAGAACCATTTGTTATATCTATCATAATTTGCGAAATCAACATGAGTTTCTGATTCGTCGTTACCACTAGTTTTATAGGATGGCATAGGTTGCAAGGAACCATTTTGCATATCAAGTCTAAAAAGGTCAATACCTCTTGAGTTTGGACCTTTGTTCGGACCATCTAAATCAATTTCGTACACACCTCCTCTGTCGCAAACACCAACACCATTTGCTAACAAAAAGGCATAATAACAATCGTCAACTTCTACAGTATTTGAGTCATCACCCATTATCGTTAAATCCCCAAGATGAAAACACTTGTCCATGTTAGTCGTACCACAATTCAAACCAACATCAAGATAGTTTGTTAATTTCTGAGTTTCACAAAAATATGACGTTTTAGAACAATCTACCTCTCCAGCCTTGTAATATGAGCCGTATTCAGAAACCAATTTACCGAACGCACCATTCAACTGTTCTACGGTGCTTCTATATAATAAAAGATATTTGTCTTCGTTAACACTTTTATTCAAGTTTGGAATAGCCATTGCTGCAACGACACCAATAATCGCAACTACAATTAAAATTTCTGCTAATGTAAACGCTTTTTTCATATTTTTCATAAATTTTTATCCTTATCAAAATTTTAAATGTATATTACCATTAAATTTAACCGTCGTCAAATAAAAATAAGGCTGTACAAAAGCACAGCCTTATCTTATTCACTTAATATCTTACGCATTTTTTAATGTCTTAACTTTGTCGTCCATTGAGTATTGTGGACAATAAGTTGCTAAGTCATTGTATTTGATTGTAATTCTATTTTCTTTTGGCATTGAGAAATCAACTGTACCTTTTTTAGTTAAGTAATCAGTGAAGATTTCTTGTTGTTCACCAACTTTTTCTGCAGAATCTTTATATTTTGCTAAGATTGGTTTTGAATAATCAGCACAGAATAAGTAAGAATCTAGAGCAACTTTTACTTTTTTATCAGTGCTTGGATTTTTTGTATCAATTGTAGCAGTTACATTGCCTTTTTCATCAGTTAATTCTAATTGAGTTAAAGGAGTTTTGCCATTTGCTTGGTCAATTGTATATTTCATGCCCGCAGTTCTTAATAATGGAGGGTCAACTTCGCCGAAAACTTTTGAAGAAGTTGCATTTAATAAATCAACAACATCTTTTTCAGTCATTTCAACTGCAAGATAAGAACTGTTGTATGGTAACATTTCATATTTTAAGTTATAGTTTGTGATTTCGCCATTTGCACCACCTTTTACAGTGTTAGTTGCAAATAAAACACCTTGTACACCTTGTTTTTTACCTTTTTCTAAAATAGCATCTGCTAACATATTGTGAACAGGGTTTTCTCTATATCTTTCTTCAAATTCACATTCAGGATCATAACCGTTTGTAACGTTTGCCAAGTGTTGTTTTTCACCCAAAGTGTCAACCATTAATTTGTTAACAGATTTGTCTTCTGCAAAGTCAGCAACGTTTGCTAAGTTATTTTTGATAGAATCAGTTTTGATAACACCATTTTTATCAAATACAACATCTAAGAAGCCAACTTTTTCATTCAATTTGCCTGCTTGAGTAATAACAACAGGTTCGCCTCTTTTTGAAGTTACAACGTTTAATTTGTGAGTACCACCTTTATCTTCTGAGTTTGCACCTTCAATTACAGCATGAGAGTGACCACCAACGATAATATCGATACCTTCAGTTTCTCTTGCAACTTTAAGGTCTGCGTGTTCGCCATAACCTAAGTGAGATAATAAGATGATTTTATTAATACCTTGTTTTTCAAGATTTTTTGCTTCTTCGTTAATAGCAGCAATTGTTTTGTCGATATCTTTTACTCTAACACCTGATTTTGCATCTTCTGTAATACCGACTTCAGCATCAAATGGAGAAGCACCGATTACAGCAAATTTGTGTCCGCCTTTCATAAATACAGCAGATTTAACTAATTTTTTCTCTTTAACACTTTCGTTTAGTGCACAATCTTCACCGATTTCTAAGTTTGCAGAAACTGCTTGAGCATCAATATTTTTCAAGTTTTCAGCCAAACCTTTAGTACCAGGAGTGAATTCGTGGTTACCTAAAGTGAATGCGTCAAATTTCATCATGTTCATAACTTTTGAAATAAGACCGATTCTTTGTTTGTCTTTTCCATAGAAACAATCACCAGCAGTTAGTGCTAATGTTGCATTACCCTTATTTGACTTTTCAAAAGTATCTTTTGTAGTTTTCAATTTTGCTAAACGGTTAATATCACCGTGCATATCATTAGTATAATATACGCTTAATTGAGTTTCACCAGCCTTTGTGTTAGCAACTTGTGGCTTAAAAAAGTTGTTGATACTAGTCATTTAAGTAATAAAAATCCTATATTTATGAGTCGTTATATTAATAAAGTCATGATTTTGCATGAAATTGCCTAAAAATGTAAACCATGTTAACAAAGTTTAAGTACATGAAATATGTTTGTGTTATAATACTATCAAGGATAATTAAAAGGAGAAATTTAATGTTAACAGTTAACAAAAAAGAAAGAAAATCTATCCGTTCTGCATTTGGTAAAGCATTAGTAGAAGTAGGTAAAGAAAACGAAAACGTTGTAGTTTTAGACTCAGACTTAGCAGGTTCAACTCAAACAAAATTGTTTGCAAACGAATTCCCTGACAGATGGTTCGACTGCGGTATCGCAGAAGCAGACATGACAACAACTGCTATCGGTCTTTCAACTACAGGTAAAATTCCTTTCTTAGCAAGTTTCGCTGTATTCGCTACAGGTAGAAACTACGACCAAATCAGAAATGGTGCTTGCTATGCAGGATTTAATATAAAAGTTGTTGGTACTCACGGTGGTATTACAGTATGTGAAGACGGTGCAACTCACCAATCTTTAGAAGACGTTTCATTAATGAGAGGCCTACCAGGAATGCAAGTTTTAGTTCCTTGCGATTGCCAAGAAATGAATGCAGCAGTAAAATACGCAGCAAAACACTATGGACCAGTTTACATCAGAGTTCCAAGAACAAACGTTCCTGATGTTTATGAAGAAGGTCATGTATTTGATTTAACAAAAGCAGACGTAATCAAAGAAGGTAAAGACGTAACAATCATTACTAACGGCGAAACTCTTGCTGAAGTAATCGAAGCATCAGAAACATTAACTAAAAACGGTATTGATGCAGAAATCATCAACTTACCAATGGTTAAACCTATCGATGTTGAATCAATCGTTAAATCAGCAAAGAAAACAAACTTTGTAATCACAGTTGAAAACCACTCCGTAATCGGTGGCGTTGGTTCTGCAGTATGTGAAGTTCTTTCTGAACACCACCCAGTACCAGTTCACAGATTAGGCGTTCAAGATACATTCGGTCAATCAGGCGACCTTGAAAACTTAATGAAATTCTACAGATTAAACTCTACAGAATTAGCAGAAGATATCACAAAATTAATGGAAACTAAATAATGATACAGTTACGTGCGGTAACAAAAAAATACAAAAACAAATATGCCTTGAAGAATGTCAACCTAGACATTCTTTCTGGCGAATTTGTATTCTTAATTGGTAAATCTGGTGCAGGCAAATCTACTTTAATGAAAATCTTATACAAAGAAGAAACGCCATCATCAGGTACAGTAATCATCGGCGGAATTAACATCGCAAACCTTACATCAGACAAAGTACCAAACCTTAGACGTTGTATGGGTATTGTATTCCAAGATTATAAGTTATTACCAAAACAAACAGTTTATGATAACGTTGCATACGTTATTAGAACTTTAGGTATAAGTTCAAAAGAAGTTCACGCAAGAGTTACAGGTGCTTTAAAAGTTGTAGGACTTATCGACAAAATGAAAGCAAAACCAACTGAATTATCGGGTGGTGAACAACAACGTGTAAGTATTGCTCGTGCAATCGTAAATGGCCCACCATTATTGATTGCAGACGAACCTACTGGAAACTTAGACCCTAAAAACTCTTTAGAAGTTATGCAAATTCTTGAGCAAATCAACCAAAGAGGTATCACAGTAATTGTATCTACTCACGATAAAAACATCGTAGATTATTTCAAAAAACGTGTAATCACTCTTGATAACGGTGAAGTTATTCGTGATAATCCAGAAGGTACTTATTATGAATAAAAAAGCACAAAAAATCAAAAAGAAAGTTAAAAATCATATACCAAAAGACTGGTTAACAGAGATTAGAATTGTTTACCGTATGTCTGTTGAAATTTTTAACGATATAAAACGTACAGGTTGGATTAATCTTGCGATTATTACAACAATGGCGGCTATTTTGACTCTATTTGGAGCATTGTTGAGAACAACTCTTTCAGTATCTTCTTTCGCTCACGAATTAGGAAATGTTCTTGAAATTTCTGTATATTTAAAATCTAACGCAGATGCAAATATTGTTGCTGAAAGAATTAAAGAATTTGACCACGTAGAAAAGGTTAAAATCATCACAAAAGAACATTCTTGGGCTGATTTAAAACGAGAACTTGATATATCTGATATTGATAACCCTCTACCAGATACTCTTCACGTAAAAATAGATAAACCAGAACATACAAACGAAGTTTTCGCAAAGATAAAAGCATTGTCGGTTGTAGAAGATATGAGTTACGCACAGGATTTGGCTAAGAAAATTCAGGTCTTGAACAAGGTAGTAAACACAACAACCGTATTCGTAGTAATTATCGTTGCGATACTGACAATTACAATCATAAACAACACAATTCAGTTGGTAATTCAATCCCGAAAAGAAGAAATCGAAATTATGCGACTTATGGGTGTAAGCAACTGGTATATCAGAATTCCGTTAATTATGCAAGGGGCTTTGTATGGCTTTGTAGGTGCATTGTTAGCGTTAATTCCAGTAGATATTATTCAATCAATGCTTAACAACATACATAACTTCTTCCTCGTTCCATCACCGGTATTTGCAGGAAATATTGTTATAATTTCAATGATTGCATTAGGTATAGCATTCGGAGCAAGTGGAAGTTTCTTATCAATCAAAAAACACTTGCAGGTATAATTTTCAATGGATAACTCAATTGATAGATTGCTAGATAATTTAAAAGATGTTCCAGCAATGCCAAACGTTGTAATTAAGGCATTAAGCATCGTAAGAGACCCTGAGTCTAGTTTGAAAGATTTAGGCGAAATTATCAGTTACGATCAATCTTTGAGCCTAAAAGTTTTAAACCTTGTAAATTCGGCATATTATGGATTTGCTCAACAAATAACTTCAATCACAAGAGCATTGGCTCTTTTGGGTATGAATAAAGCCAAAAATATAATTATTGCATCGGCAATGAAACCAATGTTTTCTTCTGACAAAAACAAAGAACTTTGGCAACACGCAATCAAAACGGCAGTTGGGTGCGAATACCTTTCAGAACACTTGAAAATTATGGATAGCGATGTTGCTTTTATGGTTGGTTTTATGCACGATATAGGCAAATTGATTATCAATATGCAAGATGAAACCTCTTTGAAAAAAATTCAAGAAATGGTTGACGAGGGTTCAGATATTCTTGAAACAGAAGATGCGTTTTTAGGCACAAACCACGCAGAAATCGGTGCAAAATTAGCGAAAAAATGGCAATTACCAATTTTATTAACTAATACAATAAAATATCACCATAACCCAAAAGCCTCAACAATTCCAGTTGAATGTGCTTTGGTTTATTTGGTAGACAAACTTGTTCAAACAGAATTTAAAGAAGAACAACTT
>CAVFCO010000176.1:0-7823 GCA_963620955.1 Alistipes senegalensis
TCTTAATATCTTTTGTTCGTACAAACTTTTGTAATTTAACAGATATGCTTTTTCAACTTTTTCAATATCGTTTTTTGGCTCTCTGTCAATTAAAGGTACGATTTTTTCTTTTTTTGTTTTTTTCTTTTCTTCTTTTTTCTGCTCTTTTACAGATTCAATTTTTTTAGTTTCTTTTTGTTCAATCAATTCTGTTATCGGAGCATCAATTTTTTGATATGCACCTGTTTCATCAATAAAAAGTTGCGCTTTTTCATCAATGAATTTTGTTGGTGAATATCTATCACATCGCAGATAGTTGTTTATCCGCCAATGTCTGATTACAACAATTCCCGATTCAAACGGTATGAGATAATATTTTGCAAACAGAATTTTCAAATCATCTTCTGTTGCCATACATTGCCTCATTATCGATTTTGGCGAATTAACAAATCCGTCATCATCTGCAAGCATATTTAAAGTAAAATACAAACATCTTGCAGTTGCTGGCATATCCAAAAACGCATCAGATAGCACAATGGATTTTGCAAACATTCTCTTTTCAGCCATATTCAACCTCACTCTTTGAAAATATAACCATCTTCCGATGCAATTCTGTATAAGACTTCAATCAATGTTGACATCTCAACAGTATTTGCCTTCGTTGTACTGACAGGTCTTTTTATTCCGTTTTTTGAAAACGGCATTGTTTCACTTGCCCATAAGCCTTCCTCCATAGCCCGATACTTTACACCCATAGCGACATCATCTTTTGACATTCCGCAATAATTGCCGAATTCAGTACACATCGCCCACCATTTATCATTCATATTCTTTGTTCGTTTTTTATACGGTGGCGACATTTCGAGTTGAATATAACCGCCATACTTTGCTGTGCATAAATCAGTCAAATCTTTAATCACAGTTCTTACACCGCAATCATAACTTTCAAGAAGTAATAATCCGTCTTTGGTAGAAAACGACCGTAATCTAAGAATGACTTTTTTCTTTTCCATTTTGTTTAACCTTCAACTTTTTCAATTAACGAAGTTATTTTTTTTATTAAACAACTCAAATTCAAATCTCTATTGCTTTTCTGAGTAAACTCAAGACTTGCTTTTAACGTCAATAAATCAAAATAATCAAAATCCATATTCTAGTTCCGCCTTAATCAATTCTTTTAATTCAATCAATTTATCTGCATTGCAAAGTTTTATAATCTCTGCTTTTAATTCATCTGTGTATTTGATATAGCGATTCCGAACAGATGCCATATAAAAAAGTTCTGCTGATTTATGTTCATCTAACCAATCCGCATAAACATTTTTACTACTCAATTTGTTATGATGATTCCAATGATGTCTTGAACATTGCGCATAAGCATTATCAGGATAAAACATTAAACTAGGCGCACTGCCTTGCGTAAAAAAATGTGAACATTCCAACCCGCCACAACAACATTCAAAATCCCTAATCATACAGCGTCTATCTCTACGTTTTATTGCATCAGAAAACGCTTTTTGTACTTTTTTTATTGGAATATTTCCTTTTCTCATCAACACCTTCTTACATAGTTGCTACGGTAAAAAAGATTATTCCAAATTCAATAATCAAAATTACAGAACCAAATACCGCAAGCACTTCTTTTAACTTGCTATCTTTTTGATAGATTTTTCTTCCGTTCTTTTTAACTATTTTCATTTTCTGCACCTAAAACTACTAAACTAACTGCTTGTTTTGTTATCCCCATTACCTTGCCAATATTTTCCAAAGTAAAGCCCTTATCTTTCAAACATAAAATCATCTTGTTTCTATCGCAATTTTGCTTTTTTACTGGTTTTCTTTTTAGTTTCACATCAAGCAAGCGACATAAACGCCCAATTGTTGCCTGTGGTAGATTAACCGCTGATGCTATTTCTTCTGCTGTTTTATCTGTGTTTTTACAGATAAACTCTTTTACATCTTTATATTTATCTAACTTTTCTTTTTTATGAAAAATCATTCCTTTTCTTTGCAGACTATAAACATAAGTAACCGAATACCCAAAATGCTCTGCGGTTTCTTTTACTGTATGTTCTTTTGCATATTCACTGACTAAAGTTTTATCTTTCATTTACATCTCCTTAATAAATAATTCACCGTATGCACGGAATCGAACCGTGCCACACAACGTGCTACCCCATTACAGTGCCCTGCTTACGTTTTCACTTGCGTTCTCAAAAAAGCCGTAACAAGAACTGACCAAGACGCCCCTTGCAGGTCGGCTAAAAACACTTTGGGCTGATTACAAAGTGTTCACCAATTAAATGGCTATAGTGGCTGACAGAATCGCACTGTCATAAAAAGCAACTAGCACCACTTATTTTTTTTAGAACGGTATATCTTCTTGATACTGTTCAATCGGCTGTTGCTGAATCTGTGGCTGATAAGCGTTTTGTTTCTGCTGGTACTGAACAGGTTGCTGATACTGTTGTGGAGTACTCTGCTGATACTGCGGATTCTGTTGCTGATACTGTCTGTTATCTGCCTGTACTGCCGACTGTGCATTTTGATATGGCACACTCGGATTATAAGCATTATTTTGTTCTGCTTTTGAACTCAATAACTCAACAGCATTTGCATTGATAATAATCTTTGACATATTTGCGCCAGTATTTTTATCTTGCCAGCGTTCCTGTTTCAAAGAACCTTCAATAGCAATTCTTGTACCTTTCAACAAAAATGGCTTTAATCCTTCTGCCGTTTTGCCATAGATACGAACATCAAAGAACGATGCTTCATTTGCATAAGTCCCATCTTGTTGTTTTTTGCTTTTATTGCTTGCAATGCTGATTGTTGCAATACACATTCCGCCTTGTGTATAAACAAAATCACGCTCTGCACTTCCGCAATCTCTTACAATATTTCCGATAATACAAACTGAATTTAAATCATTTGCCATTTTTTATTACCCCTTAATTCCTGTATGTCCAAATCCGCCATCACCGCGTGTAGTTTCTGTTAATTCATCAACAACTTCAAACTGTGTCTGCATTGCTTCACGAATAGCAATTTGACAGATACGGTCATCACGATAGATAACATAATCTTCATCACTGTTATTGATTACACACGCTTTTATTTCACCTCTATAATCAAAATCAACAGTTCCTAAAGCGACATCAATTCCTTTTGATGCTAGACCACTTCTTCCACGAACCTGCAATTCATACCCCTTTGGTAATTCAATAGCAAATCCAAGCGGAATAAGACGTCTCTCACCTGCTGGAATACAAGCACACCCTTCTAAATGTGCATAACAATCAGCACAAACAGCACCATCAGTTTTATACTCAGGCATCTTGCCATCTGCAAAAACTTTGATTTTTACACTATTCAACATAGTATTTTTTTACCCTCCTAGGTTCATTGTATCTGTTTCGTATCTCAATCCATTCTGAACGAATTGGAACTCCCCTTTTTCTTAACTCAAATATCCGTGCAGATAAACGAGTTTCACCCAAATCAACACAAGCCTGCAAAGTAGTAATTGAACCAAAATCCATTATGTACTCAAAAACCCTTCTCTGCGTTGTATCAAGTTTTATCTCTTCCAATTCTGCATCTCCTAAAATGTTAATTCTTCAACACTGTATTCAATGCTAAGTGCATTACAAGCCGATTTTAAGCGCATCAACTGCTCTTCAGTTGCTTTTATTGATACTACATACTCCTTGATTTCAACCTTTTTTGTTTCTGCTGGGTCAATTCCTAGTGCCTCACTTGCAAGTCCGCTGGTGATTGATTGCTCTCTTACAGAAACGGCTTCTTTTGCAACTTCTTTTTGTTGTTGCTCAATCTTTGCCGTATGTTCACGCTCTGCACGTGTTTTTGCTTCTTCTTCCGCAAGTTTTCTTTTCTTGCGTAATTCTTCGCCATAATCTAAAGAATCTCCAATATCAAGACAGATTAAATAATGTGCCTTGATTGTTTCTGCATCTTCTTCAAATTTTTCAATGGTTTTTAAGTCTTTATAAATGCGTTCAATGATTGCATCCATTTCCTGTGAAATATCACTTTCTTTTGTAGACTTATTAAGCCATTTAGGATTAAAGATATTATCAAGCGGAACAAGATGAAAATTCTTCATTTTCCATAAAGCATTGATATTTTCTCTCTTTGCTTCTTTCTCTTCTTTCTCTTTTACCTTTACAATCTCATCAAGTGCATTACTTGCCATATCAATTTGTTTCTCAAGATTTTTACACCTTGTTTCAAAATCTGAATACGGCTTCATAAGTTCACGCATAAGGTTGATTCTTGTTGTACTCAAGAACTTTTTAGAATTATTTAATTCTGCTCTGTCTTTTTTTGCAGATACTGCATCACCTTTGTAAAGTTCAGGTTTATATTCTTCAAGTTTAGAAGTTACATAAACCTCCAACTGTTCAATGTTGGTTTCCAAAGCACCAACTACATTTTTAGTTACCACTAATTCAAGTGGATTTTTCCCCTCTGCCATTTTATGCCACCATTATTCCTTTTTTGTTAAGATACCGTACACAACGACTATACATTGCCTGCATTTCTGCATCTGAACCTGTCTGATAGGTCTGATAAGCCATATCATAATGCTGGTCTAACTGTTGCTGATACGCTCCCAGTAATGACCCGAATTTCTGTGATACTTCACTGACTGATTCCGCAGAATTGTTTTCTACACTAGTTTCCATAGGTGTTACATTGCGTTCTGTGCGTTCTGTCTTTTCAATTTCAGGTAACTCATCTGATGTGTAAGGCATTCCGCCCAATTCATCAGGAAAACAAAGTCTAAAGCCCTGTGCAATGCACACTTTACGGAGCATAAAACTACCCATTTTTGCCCACATTGCATTTATGGACCCATCGCGCTTTTTCTGTACCGCTTCACGATACAAAACAAAATGATGAAACGGATGCGACCAGTCTTTTCGGTAGATTGTGAGTTTTGCCATAAGATTTTCACCACTACCTTCAATAGTGCAATCCCAGCCATCAAGTTTTCCTGTACGTTCTGCACGCTTGATATAAACTTCATAACCAGTGATGATATTCCAGTTATCACCATAACCAACCGCATAACATTCCCTTTTGAATGGGTTTAATGAGTATGCTTTGCACAGTTCAATGAACTGTGTTGCATACTTTTGAGGTATATTCATTCCCATACCTCTGAGATACTCAGTTGCAACTTCTGTAAAATCAGTTGCAACTTCATTTTTTGTTACTGTCAAATCATTCATTTTTTTACCTCCCTTAAAATTTTACCCAAATATTTATAGAACCGCTTTTTTCCCAAAGAGTTCCTTCTACAACTATTGTTCCTTTATGTTCAGCAATGGTAACAAGTCCATCACCATTGCCACCGTCGAAGATGTTGAACATAGGCATTTCAACATCTTCTTTTGCGTGTTCAGGGAGAGGGGATTCTCCATCCCACTGAACTTTATGCTCATGGACAGTAAAATCGCCCACAAGCAAGAATTCAACAGAATTCGGGGTCCATCTCTGGAACCCTAAATTCTGGTTATCTTCCCATTTCCCTATATCCTCCTCAAAATCTGCAAAATTGTTTGCAAACAAATTGCAGATTTCTTTTCTCCTGTCTTCTGACAGGATAGGATTCCAGGACTGGACTTTATCACAGTCTTGAAATCCTGTATTAAAAAGGGAAATTGTTCCCTTCCCTAAATTTATAAATCCCTTTTCTTCCCAGTCTGTCATTTTTAATCTCCTTAGTTCACTCTTGTGAACTTTTTAATCTCTCGTTTCCCTCTCTTTATGTTTATATATTACCTAATTATTAGGTGATAGTCAAGTATTAAAATACATTTTTTTTAGGTATCTGTTAAATATTTTGTTATATCTAAAAATTCTACTAAAGTTTTTAATCTACTTCTCTAAATAGATAATCAGGATAGTTTGCTAGAATAAGTGCTTTTTTAAGACTGTATACAGGATTTTTTTTAGTGATGTAACTTTTTACATCTTCTATGACTTTTTGATTTTTTTCAGAATAGACAAAATCTGCTACATAATATCTAGCCCTTTTGTTGTTATTTTTCTTTGGACAAATTTCAAATCTAACTTGTAATTTCAAATCAGAAATAAAACCTTGCTTTTCAAGTAGTTTTAATTGTGCATATCTTAAGGCTTCTTTTTTGGAATCAAATTTAATCCCGTCATAGATTATTTTTACATTGTGATATTTATTCATTGTTTTTACCTGCAATCCAATTTTTCAAGTTCTGCACTACTGACATATTTCAGTGCACCTTTATAAAAGCATCTTAATTTTCCAGTGTTGATAAGGCGGTAAATTGTTGTTACTGATAAACCTGATTTTTTAGATGCTTTGCAGACACTTACTAAATCCCAATCTCGTTCTTTAGCAGAAACAAGCGATTTTAATAATTTGTCTTGTTTCTCAAGTGCATCTAGTACATCATCTTTAATTTCGAGTATTTCACGGATTATTTCTTCAACTGGCATTCTGCATCTCCGTTAAAACACTGTTCGAGCATTTTTCTTTGTGATAAATCCAGCAACATTTCAATCACACTTGTGAATACTTCAACCGAAACAATTTCATTGTTTTCATTGTCAGCCATTTTTCATTTCCTAAAAAGTAACTGGAAGTCAACACGACCTAAAAGTTGACTTCCAGTAGAGTGAGGTTGATTGCACAAAAAGCAACCAAACAAAAAATCAAAAATTATTCGTCTTGTTGCTCTTACAAAAAAAAGGTGGTTACGATGCTGGAGAGAGGAAATAACATCGTAACCGATAAGATTTTTATGTACGGACTAGGTACAATTCAGATAGTATATCTAAACATGTAACACGTCAACAAAAAAAATTACGTTTTTTGTAATCTTTGTAAAAATATTTTCCGAGAATATTTATGCGAGGTTATTATGCAATTCATCGACCGACTTGAAATGAAATTAAAAGAGCGGAACAGTTCAAAACTGGAATTAGCAGAAACATTAAAAATAAGACGCCCAACACTTTCCGAATGGAAACGTACAGGTGCTATTCCAAATGCAGAGGTAGCAATCAGAATAGCAGACTATCTCAACGTGTCAGTTGAGTGGCTTATTACTGGCAGTGATAAAAGTGGTTATACAGACGAAGAACACGAATTGATTTTAAAATTAAGAAGTCTTAGCGATGCAAATCGCAATGTCATTTTTACGTTCGTAAATGCACTTTGTCAACAAGAACAAGAAAATCGCTCAAGTAAATTGGGCTAAAAAAAAGTAAAAAAAACATCGGAGGGTGTCTTATCAAAAAAGTGATTTTATTTTGCGTTATTTTCGTTGCTGTTATTTTTAATTCACAGTCAAAAAGTTATTCAAGACAATATCAGAGTTACGAACAAAGACAAACAAAGATTTTAGAAGTTGTAGAAAAAATCAGCAGTCTAAACAAAACAAACAGAAATGCAGTTTTGCTTTTAATCGATTCTCTTTACGAACAAGAACAAATAGATTTCAAAAAACAGTTCAGAATATTTGAATACAGGAAAGAAGAAGACGATGGACAGTCTATTTTGTAATTTCAAAAAAGTCAAACACTAATAATTATATATTACGTAGTAATATATAATTATTATACTAACCTATCCTAACCTAATCTGGGTATACACATCGGTATACCGTGGGTATACCCGCTTATTTTCTATTGGGTATACCCAGTATGTATTTATCGGTATATCTAATACTTTTTGAAAAAAAATTAAAGATTAAGGGAATTTTGACGATAAAAATAATGTTGAGATTTTTATTCGCACGTGATAGCAGATATGATAGCAAATAGTGAAAAAA
>CAVFCO010000177.1:0-7221 GCA_963620955.1 Alistipes senegalensis
TCGCTTTTGCAACTGGATTTTTATTGATTGCCATAAGCGCATCGTTTATTTTATCGAGTGCATTTCGTAAGCCTTCAAGAACTGTTTTATATGTATCTGTTAATCCTGAAAGTTCACCGAAATTAACTGCAATTTCTTTTAACGTGTCTGAAACGAAATCCTCTTTACCAGCAATCGTATCATTCAAATTGTCCATCGCACCAGCAAACTTTCCGCCCTCATCTGTCATTTTCTGTAATGCAAGCGTAAACTCTTCCGCAGTTGCTGTTCCTTGTACACCAATTTCTTGTAATGTTTGCTTAATTGGAATACCACGAATGGCAAGTTGATTTATCTGCAATGAATTTGCTTTACCGATATTCAATACCTTTGTATAAATATCTGACAATTCAAGAAATTTTATCTTATCGCCCTGTGCAAGGTTACCAAGCATTAAAAGAGTTTTATTTATTTGATTTGTACCCTGTCCTGCATTCAGTAAATAAGTAGCGGCTTGAGATAATTCTTCCATACCAAAGGTTGTTGAGTATGAAAGTTTGCGGATTTGTTCAAATACTGCCTCTGCTTCCTTTGCCGAACCAGTAGCAGTTTTTAACCCTGTTTTTACAGTTTCAAAACTTGAAGAAACATTCAGAATAGCACTTCCTAAACCGACCAATTTTTGAACAGCACCTACTACAGCCGTTATACCAGCAACAGCCATAATTGACGAAGGACTAAGCAATTTTAACGCTTGTTCAAGATTTGATGCGCTATTTTCTGCTTTTTCAGCACTTCCTGAGAGATTATTAAGATTTTTAGTTGCATCTTTTACGCCATCACAATTTATAGCGATAGCCAATGCCGTTATATCGGTAGCCCTTTAATTTTCCTCCGAGTTGTTACACTCATCACGCATTTTTTTTATTTGCGTATTCGCCCAATTGCTACATTTCAAGATGTAGTTTATTTCATTCTGCTTGAATTCAATTCGTCTTAGTTTAGCATAAGAATAAATTGTAGTCCAAGTAATTGATTCTCCACTGAAATTGTAAATCTCTAAAAAAGAATTGAATATAAATAAAAAACAAAAAGGAATGTTCGGTTCACGCAGATAATCATAATCCGCATTACTATCAAAACATTCCTTTCCGATTGCCGTTATCAATTCTTCTCTATCTTCTGCATTGCTTCTTGAAATATATTTTTTATCAACTTTTCTTGAAGTCGGATAATGTAGGAAAAAGAACTGTGTAACGGCTTTTTTTAATTCTTCTTCCCTACTGATAAAAAATGCTCACGCTCATTTGAACGTTCTGTAATCCAATTTTTAAGTGCTGGGATTTTTTCAATCAGATAACGGTAAGAGTTTTTGTCATTACCAAGTTTTTTATCAAACAAGATAACATCTTCATCAATGACACTTTTCTTTTTCCAGTCATAAGCATAAATTCCGCCAAGTCTTACAATAACCGCTTCATCCTGATTGTCGAGCAATTCATCAACATCATCTTCCGTAAGTGTCTGTTTACCTTTACGACCAATTCCAAGTTTTCTAATTTTTGCACGTTCATAATCAGCAACAACATCTGAATCTGAACCGAAAATCTTTAATGCAAGTGGCATTTTCATTCCGTCAAGTTGTACAGGAATAACTACACCTTCATCTGCATTATCTTTTGTTGCAAAACAAGATAAATCTGCCATTATTCTTTTGTCTCCTCTGCATTTTTGCTATTAAGCATTTTTTTTAATAATTCAATAGTGTTTCTGTTTGATGTTTTGTAAATAAATACAAATACACAGACCGTAACACACAATGACAACACAAAAAACGCTAAAAATGGGATTAAACAGGTTACAACACTTATCTGAATAAAACCCAAAATATTTAACGCTAAAAGTAAAATCGAAAAAATGAAACTAAATGTCATCAATTTTTCGCCTATGTGAACTTTATTTTTCATATAGCAGGACTAGGACTTGAACCTAGAATGAACGGACAGGAACCGCTTATGATACCATTTCATTATCCTGCGATAAAAAGGAACGTTTGTTTATAGTCTGCACGTACAAAAGACATCTGCAATTTATAAAACGTTGCAGTACGTTTTTGTAGATTGCCCAAGTCTACATTTAACGGCTATTAAGGTTACCGTTAAACCTTAAATTATTCAGTTACTGTAATTTTTACAGACTGAGATGCAGTAGCAGTTACACCGTCTTTTGTATTTGTTGCAGTTACTGTATAAGTTGTTTCACCTACAGAACTTATATCAGGCGTGTATTTTGCAGTTTTTGCAACAACGCTAGAGCCATTGCTCCATTCATATGTAATAGTACCATCGTCAGTTACAGTTGCCGTACCATCAAGAGCGGTTGCAGTATCTGTTGTTGTGTAAGATTTTGCTTTTAACGTGTTTGTAAATACTGGTGTGTCAGCAGTTTCCTGAGTAACTTCTTTTACAAGCGACAAATTTTTTACATCGTTCATAGTAAAGTTGATAGAGAACTGTAATTTATTGCCGTTTCTACTTTCAGATGGTGTACTTAAATGCACATCAAATGTAAGTGTGTAAGTTGTTGTTTTACCACCAACAGTGCGCTGAACACGAACCTGTAAAATTTTGTCTTTACCGTCAACAGCATCGTTATAAAGTGTGTGTCCTAAATCATCAACGTTATAAACATCAACAGTACCTGTAACATCGAAGTTACCAAGCGAATTTTCAATACTATCAGCCTCAAATAATGCAGGCGTTCTTTCAAGGTTATTGTTGATTGTAATACTCATTGATGGCGACTGTCTTACAGCAACAAGCGAATCAATACTATCGCCAATTTTTAGCCAACCTGTTTTTGTTAAGAATGACTTTGTTTTTAACGCTTCTTCGTAAGTAATATTTTTATCTGCCAATGGGTCAGTGAAGACTTTTTTAGGGTTATTACTTCCCATTAAGTTCCAAGTTAATTTAACAAAAGCATCGGTTGCAAAATCCATTGTTACCTGATTTACAAACTCTTTTTTGAACAACTGCCAAGCCTCAGGTTTCTGAGTGTACTTTTTAAGCAAAGAGAATGATGTTACATAATCACCAAGCGTAAGCGATTTTTTACTTGATGATTCTTCTACCCATTTTCCACAGAATACAGCGGCAAATAAATCATCTTGTTCATCAATATTCCATTCAGTTGGAATATCACCTGAATTTGATTCAGTTCCAACCTCAGGTGTAGATGCAATACGTGTTTCAGGAAGAATGATGTCCGATGTTATTTCTTCTGCTGTACCAACAACATTCATTCCACTCATATCAACACGATAAGGGCGCATTGTTGCTCCGTCTGCAAGTTCGCCATCAGTTTCTTTTCCGAGATAGGTTGTAAAATAAGTTTTTATTTTATTCTGAATTGCATTTGACATTTTGTTACTCCTTATCTATATCAGCGGTCCATTCAATCGCTATTAACAATCTGTAATGGTCTGCTTCATTTTCTTTTGTTGAGATGTAGATTTTCATAATATCCACATCATCCAATTCATCTGTTCTGAATAGTTTTGCTATCCACGAATATTTATTTTCTGCTTCATACTCTCCAGCATCTTGCGGTGTAATTACATCAATATAAAAAACACCAGTAAAACGATTTTGAGCATCAGCCATTAAAGCATTATCTACAGGTTCATTATTTTTGAATGTAAGTTCAAAATACCTTTTATTTTCAGGACTTGTAAACGGAATATTTGGAAAATGAACATTCGTATAATTTCCGTCTGCATCAATTTCAAGAAAATCTATTCCTGAAAAATCATTAAGTTTTTTGAACCGTTCAAATAATGCTTTTTGAATATCAAACTCTGTCATTTTTCACCAACTCTTTTAGCAACAGCAGAAACAATATTTTTAATATTTGCCATTGTTACTCCAACCATTCCATTTGGGGCTTGTTTAGAATAACCGTTTATTGTTTTTCCGCTTTTACTATCCTTTGGGTAACCGCCAAATTCAAGTTTTTGAATATATGGCAGATTGTTTGAAATATAAATTGTTTCATCACTACTAGATTTTATATCGCCAGCCTTGTACTTCAACCCTGATTTTAAGGTTTTTGAACTTGTTGACGCATCGATTTTTCCAGTAGAAATATTCCAGTTAGCACGAGCACGACCAGTATCTACAGGAGTTTTTTTTACAACAGATGAATAGAGAGCAAAAGCAAGATTTGTTTTAAAAGTATTGATGTCTGCATTTGCATTTTTAACAATACTTTTTATATCAACTGTCCATTTTGCCATTTTGCAACTCCTTATCGTGCCTGCAATCTGTAATAAATATTTGTATCTCCATCAGGAGATAAAATATCAACATTTACTACAGTGTAAGATTTATCACCAAAGATAACTGAATCATTTGTCTTTGGTACACCGTCTAAAACGGCTAAGAAATAAACATCACCGATGCGAATATTCGTTCCGTCAATGTTACTCTGCTTAAAACTACTCTGCAAAGCATATCCTGAAATAGTTTCTTCATTTTTAACATATTCATTTGTTTTTGGATTGTAAACATTGCCACCTGAACGAATAACTTTGACAACAGAACCGTATTGTTTGATTTTTGCGTATGCTTTTGTTTGATATTTACTATAATTCATACACGTTCAATTTTTCCACAGATAATTCTGTTTTTAGAATTGTCTTTATATAACCCACGCAATTTCGTATTGATTGCATCATATAAAGTATTCCAAGCAATAGATTCTTTTGTAGTGTTATCATAAGTAAAAGATAATTCACCAATACTTTCTGAAACTACATTACCGTTGGCTTCGGATGTCTGATATAATTCAGTACCTTCTGACAAAATCAGTGCACCTTCACAAACCGCCTGTTTTAAGCGATTTGGTACACCTTCGATTTCAGTACCTTCATAATCAAGAAGATTTATTCTAGGAAAACGCAAAGATTGTTCTTTTGTCTTTTTTTGACCATACCACTGGAATACGTTATCAACATAATCTGTAGCACGAACTAAAACATTTTCTTTAACAGTTTCTTCAAGATTTAACCAACTAGAAATACCACGAGCAGAAAAATAATCATCAGCAAAATCTACGGAAACATAAGAGTTAGCATCTTGTAAACCTGTTCCGTCTTCAATAATCATTTTTCAACACTTCCTTTTTTAGCGTTTTGAACTTCTTCCAGTTGTTTTTTCAGCAACAGAACTCTTTTTCTTTTCAACTGTTTTTTCAGCAACAATTTCTTCTCGTTTTACTTCAACAGTCTGTTTCTTTGCCAATTCTTCGGCTTTTCTCTTTGCTTCAAGTTCTCTCATTCTGTTATAAGCCGCTAATCCCATATTTTTACTCCCAATTAAGTCCGCCAATTAAGGCGGACTATAATGCTAGTCAAGACGTACAATAAGTTTAGCAATGAGAACGTTTTTGCTATCTTCAACAAGTTCCCAGTTAGTACCTTTTGCGAGTTCTTCGTTGCTTGCTGTTGCGCCTGCTGGTGAACCAATCCATTTAATTCCACGAGGATGCATTGTAAATACACGACGTGTATAAAGATAATCATCACCCTGTCCTGAATCACGGTCAGGTTCAGTTTCCATAAGTGCTGGACTTTCATTGTAAGCAACTGCACCGTTACCAAAAAGATAAATCGGATATGCTTTTGCTGATGTATCTGAACCAACAGTAATTGTTTCAGGAGAGATTGCATCATCAACGATGATTCTACGTCTCATATAAGTATCAAATTCAGGTGCCATCTGAGATGCTTCACGTGGATAATCATCAAGAAGTTTCAGTTTTGCAAGTTTTGCCATCACAGCAGAGTGCATAGCCAAACCTGTAAGATTTTTGAAGTTATCACCTAAAAGATAAATTGCATCAATCAATGCGTTGTTGCTCAATACACCGTCATCGCCTGTTTTTGTTGAAATATCAAGAACGTGGTCAGACATTGAAGTTGCACCAAATACGCCTTTAAGAGATGCAAGCAGAACTTCCTGAAAACTTCCGCTCCAGTCGTCAGCAACCATTGTTGCCATTGCATTTATCGGGTCATCACCTGCAAAAAGACCTGACAGGTCATTTGATGAATAACCAATTCCGCGAGCGTGCACTGCCGCATAATCACCACCAGCAACAATCTTATGAGTTGTCATCGGTGAAGATTCTGAAAGCACTTCTGAACGTGCATTTGTTCTCTTCCAGAACGGAAGTTCAATTCCTTTTCCGCCTTTAAACATACGCTGTGCGACATTTTCATCTGCACTTGCAATTCCTGATGTAATCAATGCGTTGCGGTCAGTTGTTTTCTGCAATACGTAATTTGCAAAAATCTCAGGTACAATAACATCTTCAAGTTTTGTTTTAGCCAATTTTTAACTCCTAATAAAAATTAGAGACCAGCCTCTGCTTTTAACCTGTCAAAGGTTGCTCTGTCTGTTTTATACAATCTCATCTGTTCAGTGAGATTCTCACTTCCTTTCTTAAACGGATTTTTGTCAGAACTTCCTGATGCAGTTGGAGAATAACTACCACGAGCACCACCGCCAGTAGAAGAATTACGAATATACGCTTTTCCTTCCTGAGAAAGTGCAAAGGCATTGATTGCTTCTTCGATGGTATGATTTTCTTTATTCAAGAATTTCATTTCACCGTTAATATCCTGTGGTTCAAAAGTGTTCATAGAGAGAACACGAGCAATAAAGCCGTCTTTAAGTCCATCAACAAAGTTCAAATCTTTTATTCCTGCTTCAATCGCTTTATCACGCAATGATTTCAAATGACTTTGTTTGTAAAAATCACGGTCAGCAGAAATTTTCTGTAACTCAGCGTCAAATTTTGCTTTTGCATCATTCAACTGAGTTTCATAAAACTGTTTGTGCACTTCGGGATTTGCTTTTTTTAACTCTTCCGTCAGTTCTTTAACTTTGTTTAATGAATCATCGCTTTCCTTCTGTAAATTGGCTAACTGTTCTTTGAACTTAACTTCTTTACCAAGCAATTCATCACGTTTCTGAACAAGTCCCCTTGTATCGGCTTCGTGTTCAGCAATAATAAACTTAATTTTATCCTCAGCAGTTGCTTCTTCTGATTCGAGAATACCTTTCAAAAATTCTTCGTTTAACATTTTTCCCACCTTGTAAGAAAATAATTATTTGATATGATTTTTCGGCTTTGCCTATGCCTTTGGCAATTTCATTTCAATTACAGTCTATAAAC
>CAVFCO010000178.1:0-6919 GCA_963620955.1 Alistipes senegalensis
ATATACAACAGGTGATGTATGAAAAATTTTGCAATAATTTTAGCGTCAGGTACTGGAGAACGTTTTGGAGAAAAGATTCCAAAGCAGTTTTACAAATTTAGAAATAAAACTCTCCTT
The DNA here is from genome assembly GCA_963620955.1 of Alistipes senegalensis. Classification (GTDB taxonomy): domain Bacteria; phylum Cyanobacteriota; class Vampirovibrionia; order Gastranaerophilales; family Gastranaerophilaceae; genus UBA6984. The sequence continues at coordinate 118 of CAVFCO010000178.1, forward strand.
GAATATTCAATTGATGCCTTTGAAAATAACTCAAATATTGATGAAATCATATTAGTAACTAATCCTAATTTTAGAGATTTGGCTGAAGAAATTTTAGCAAAAAATAATTACAAAAAGATTTCAAAAGTTTTAAACGGTGGAAAGACAAGAGTAGAAAGTTCTCATATCGGTACATCACAAGTTCCAGATGATGCAAATGTTTTAATTCACGATGCGGTTAGGGCTTTTGTTACGCAAAAAATTATTGATGATAACGTCGAAGCGTTGAAAACATTTGAAGCGGTTGGCACTGCAATAGAAAGTGTTGATACAATAATCCAAGTTGACGAAAACAATGTTATTACAGCAATTCCACCAAGAAAATTTTTAAAAAGAGTTCAAACACCACAATCTTTCAGAGCAAATTTAATCAAAAAAGCCCACGAACTTGCACTAAAAGACGAAAACGCAAGTTTTACGGACGATTGCGGACTAATTTTAAGATACAACCTTGCACCGATACATATTGTAGAGGGCGATGAAATCAATTTAAAAATCACACACAAAAACGACCTAAAAATCGTTGAAAATATACTTGATAGAGAGGTTTAATGGAATCAACTATCAATATCGCTTTTTCTTGTAACAATCAATGGGCAGATAAACTTGCGGTAACAATAGTTTCAACTCTACTTCATGCCAGCAAAAATGATACTTACCGATTTTTCATTTTAGACGGTGAAATTACAGAAGCAAACAAGAAAAAATTAGCAAAAATTAAATCTAAAATAAATTTTCAGATTGAATACATTCCAGTAAATAAGAAACTTTTTGCAAACGCACCTCTAGGGCATCATTTTACGGTTGAAACGTATTACAGACTTAAATTGCCATCATTAATTGATGTCGACAAATTATTATATATGGACGTTGACACTCTTGTAAAAAAAGATATTAAAGAGTTATTTGAAATTGACCTTGAAAATTATTATGCAGGAGCGGTTATCGACGAAAGTTCGTATTACAAACATATTCACAAATTGCCGGTCAAAAAATATTTCAATGCCGGTGTACTTTTATTGAACTTGAAAAAAATTAGAGAAGATAACCTTGAAGAAAAATTTTTCGAATTTATAAACAATCATTCGGACTTAATTTCTTGGGTTGACCAGTGTGTTTTGAACGCAGTTTTTGACGAAAATGTAAAATTTCTTGATAGAAAATTTAATTTTCAACATCACGGTTCCTTAGAACCAATAAAAAATCTATATAACAAACAAAAAAAAGAAGTTATTATTTTACATTACGTTGCACAGAAAAAACCTTGGAATTTTGAAAAATCGATTGAATTGGTTTTTGAATATTTGTACTATGCTCTAAAAACACCTTACCGTTGGCAAGTTAGTAAAAATCTTTTTATAGAATTTTTAAAAAAAATAAATATTTTATTAAGTATCCTCTAATCTTTCATTAACTATTTTTAAATTTTTCTTATTTTAAGAAAAATATGTTATCATTTAAAAAAGTGAGGTTTTTATGTTAAGTTACTATTTTAGAAAAAAAACTAAAACTAAAAAATTTGATGACGATTTACTTTGGTCAATGGGCGAAATCAAAGGAAAACGAGTTATATTATATGGTGCAGGTGAGGAATTTATTGAATTAAACAAACATTACGCATTCAATGAGGTTATAAATATCACCGCAATTGCAGATAAAAAATTCGAAACAAAACCTGTTGAAACTTTTGACGGCATTAGAGCAATTACACCTGAACAAATCAAGAATGAAGATTATGATGTTATTTTAATTACAAATGAAAATCCAAAGCCGATTTTAAATTATATATTTAATGTCCATTGCATTGAAAACAAAGACGTTAGAACAATTTTCAATGAAGAAATTGTTGATGAACAAATCAACTTGAATTACTTGAACGAATTTAATTTTGAAAAAACATTACCAAAACTAGTAAAAAAATTACGAGATAAAAAAGTAATGTTATACGGGGCTGGAGTATTTTTAGAATTAATAAAAAAATACTTTGACCTTTCTGGACTAAACGTAATAGGTATTGCAGACAAAAAATTTAGACAAAAATCTGACAATGAAACTTTTTTGGGTTACAAAAAATATGCCCCTGAAGAAATTAAAAATCTTAACCCAGATTATGTAGTTGTTGCAACTAAAAATTATATAAACATTATTGAAGACTTATATTATGACACATTAAAAGGTTCAAAAATAAAAATTAAACCTCTTTTACATAAAGGTTTTTGGACTTTAGTAAAAGAAATTTTTGGCTAAAGATAAAATACTAAAACATTTCTCTTGTCATCATTAACAGTAAATAAATTTTTCTAAAAAATGCGTAAATATTTAATTTTGGGTGTTTAAAGAAGAATTTTATTAAGAAGATATAGTTTTTATGCTTGAGGTTTACCGTTTGAATATTTTCGCAGGTTTTTAGTAATTCGTGATAGAATTTTGGATTTTTGTATGCAAAATTTTTATAAACATTAAAATAGAAATTAAAAAGTTTTGGTGAGAATTTAAGCACTCTAAATTCTTGAGGTATACCCCCCCAAATACTGCCTTGATTAATTCTATACACAGACATAACTTCTCTAATAAAGTGAATTTTTCCACATTCTGCAAAAATAAGGTTTAAATACCAATCTCCAGGAACAATCTTGTCAGGAATTTTATCAACAACATTTTTGACTGCACTCCAACGGTATATAACAGAATTGGTTGGAATAAAATTGCATTCTAATAATGATTCTTTAGAAATATCATAAATACTTGTCAAAACAACTTGCTCTGGAAAAATATCTTGAGATATTGAAGAATTTTCAAAAATACGTTTTACATTGTGAAAACAAATTGAATAATCAGGATTTTGTTCCATAAAATCAACTTGTTTTTGGAGTTTATATGGGTCAGTCCAATAGTCATCTCCCTCGCAAATAGCAACATATTTACCTTTCACACGTGGGAAAATGAAATTTTTGCAGATAGAAATTCCTTTTGAAAATTGGTTTTCTTTTTGATAAACAGGTTTTATTATATCGGGATACTTTTGTTCATATTCTTTTATTATTTCAGAAGTTCCATCTGTTGAGCAGTCATCATTTATAAGAATTTCAAACTTAAAATTTGTTTTTTGCATCAAAATTCCGTCAAGACACTGTCTTATAAAATTCTTTTGATTATAAACTAAGCAATAAACAGAAATAATCATATTATCCAAGCCGTGTATCCTTATTTTTTATGTCATAGGTTATATTGTTACATAAAGTAGTCATTTTTAAATCGAAAGAACTCTCCATAAAATCAACATACTTTTGACGAACGGATGTTTTGTCTGCATTTTTAAAATCTTTTTCCGCCATTTCCAGCAAATTCATTATATTATCCCACCCTCTGCCGTCATTCAGATATTCAGGTGTAAACATGTGATTATATAAATCTTGAAATTTTTGCAGCATAACGTTGTGGATTAAAATCGCAGGTTTTGCCAGATTCATTGTTGTTATCGCAGAATGAAGGGATGAGCCTATATAAAATTTTGCACCTAAAAGTAACGCAAGTTTTTCTTTGATTGACAAATTATCAGGCAGTAATACGCAATTATCCGTTTCAAAGTTTTTTAAAGTTTCATATTCATTATACGTTTTTGTGATAGATAAAATCACAACTTTAGTGTTGTTTTCTTTAGCATAATTATTCAATTGCTCTTTTACTGCTAATATTTTTTCTTCATTTATTGCAGTGTTATTGGTGTTGAATACTATGTAGTTGTTCTTCTTTAAATCGACATTTTGTGTCTTAGATATTTGAAAAATAGTATCTTCAAAATCAGGACACAATCTTTTGAAAACCCAACCAATATCAGGCACTAAGTCGATTTTTGGGTTTATTGCCCACAAGTTTTCTTCTAAATTCTTTTTGCTGTATAGACCTCTAACTCCGATATAATCTAATTTTTCTAAATCATTCAAGTCGAGGTTATTTGTGTCATTATAACGGAGCAAAGCACCTACTGAAAAATAAGTTTTGTAAGCCTTATCATAATCCAACCAATCAAAAAATGTGTCGGCGACTTTTCCGGCAGGAATCTTTTGGGCTATATTTTTATACATTTTATCCCACGTCTTGTCATATTTATGTATAACTTCTCCCCCGATAACCAAAATGGCGTCAGGATTATATTCATTTAAGTTTTCTCTGGTGTAACTATAGAATTTTTCATTTTCAATAATTTGTTCTGTTGGACAAAAAAATCGAAATTCGGCATTTTGAATTCTCTTAAAGATTTCTTGGCGAGCTATGAAAGAAAATAAAACATCTCCGTAATTTCTAATATCGGCAACTGACATTAATGCTACCTTACAATTTTTCATTAATACCTCCAGTCCAACAAGACTTCAATCTCACTCACATCAAACACAGGTATTTTACACTGTTGCTGCACCAATTCTCTTTCTCTAAAGGAGTTATCAATAAAAATTGAGTTTTTTTCTGTTATGTAATCTGCCTTATTTTCATTCATATTAATTTGAATTATCTTATCAAATAAATTTTTATCTATACAATATTTTTGCATTGAGTTAAAGATTTCATTTTGATGTTTTGTTATCAGAACAACTTTTTTTTGCACATTTTTACATTGATATAAAAATCTGATTGCAGATAGATGTACTTTTCCGTTAATAATTAAAGTATCGTCAAAATCAAGATATACGGTATTATACTCGTAATCAATTTTGTATCGGCGAATGAGTGTGCTGTCCATTTGTATGTTATAATCATTTGGACTTATACTAATATCAAGTCCCATTGCAGTATAAACACTCAATAATGGTAGATTAAGCCCTCGTGCCCTCGTCAAAGCCATTGAACAAGGACATCTTGTTGCGATTTCTAATAATTTCCATTGATTATTTTTATCTTTTTTTATTTGAAAGCACCACAAACCCATAAAATTCAGTTTAGAATTGATTGTTTTTGCGATAAAATCTATTTCTTCTGTCAATGGCTCGGTCTGTCCTGCGACAGAAATTCCCGCCATTAGTCTTTTTCTTGAACGAGGAGAAATGACTCGTAATTCTCCGTTTTTGTCTGTCAGACAATCGACTGTGTATTCTTCACCATTTAAGTATTCACAGATAACGTAGTTATCTAAATCAACATTCGGAATATCTTTTTCTTTTGTTATTAATTTTGCTCCAACACTGCCTTGCCCTTCTTTTGGCTTTATGAAAACGGGGTATTCAACTATTTTGGTATATGTTTTTGGACAAAAATGATATTTTTTAAATAATTCGTAAGTTTTTTCTTTATTCCTACACGTTTCTGCTGTGCTTGCATCTGATACAACAACTTTTGCCTTGATTTTATCTTTGTTTTGAACAAAAAAAGTAGCAACCGTATCGTGGGTTGGAAATATCAAGTCGATTTTATGTTTCAATATAACTTTGTTAAATTCTGTGAAAAAATCTTTGTCCGTTATCATTGGAAGTCCGGAAATGTAATTTTTAAAAATATAACTACCGTGTCTGTCAATAGAAGATGCTCCAAAAACTTCTACATTTACACAAGTCGATAATGCATCGTGTAGTTCTATCGAATTTACTTCTCCTGCAGGAAATATTAAAACATTAATTTTAGACATCTTCATACCTTTAAAAACCTAAATTAAGGTGTACTCATCCAACATTTTTCTTATTTCTTCTAGACTATTAAACATCATTATATCAATAATTGATAAATTTGGCACGAATTTATCATTAAATTGTTTATATTTGATATCATTCATTTTGATAAAATTTAATTGAATTCCGTTTTTGTCGAAATCCTCTTTACTATATAATTCTTGCCCGCCGATAGCGTTGATGTATTGTGTTGTGTCAAGTTTTTTGCAAATAGAAATTATTTTATCTTTTCCTTTCAAAGATTTATCAGTAGGAATTCTTGAGGATAATAATAGTTCCGTTGTAATTCCTAAATATTCATTTGTTTTGTCAAACGAATATTTTATATATTGTGTTAAATCATCTTCATCATTTAAAATAATGTTCTCAATTATAGGATAGCAATTAGGGTAAAATGGGGCTTTTTTGTAGGCTAACGTAATTGTTTTTAAAAAAACCTCTTTGTTGTTTCTTGAAAAATTTAACTTGGTTTCCTTTATTAATTTGTTTTGAGAAGCTTTTTCTATAGGAATTGAAAATTTGTGAGCATTATTATTTAAGAGAATGGAATTTCTATTTATGTAACCGCGAACGATAAAATTTACATTATCAAACAAAACAAATTTATCAACAGCATTAAGCATCTGCCAATAACCTAAATATGGGAAAAAGTACGGTTGCATTACTGTGAGTTTCATACATTAAACCTATCTGTATTTCATAATCTAACTATAAAAAAAATATCAGTTATCTTTTTTAAAGTGTATTTAATATTACGTAAAAACGTTTTAAAAAATCTCTTTGTTCTTTTGTTTTTTACATATAGAGATTCTCCTTGTTCATATATAGTATATCCACAATATTTGTTTTTATGCCATATTTGATTGAAATCAAATTGAAATTTCCAATTTTTATAATAATTATCTTTTTCATTATAACTATCCCAAGTTAAATGATAAGCCTTAGTTTTTATTGTTTGTGCCCATAATTTATTTATCTTATTACAATATTTATAGATATTAGAATCTAAAACAAATCTTGAATATGTTTTTACATATTCGTATGTTTGTATAAAATCTTTTGTTCTAAACATCAAAAACCAAAATCCGGTTTGACCAACATTAAAT
>CAVFCO010000179.1:0-6127 GCA_963620955.1 Alistipes senegalensis
ATGTGTGTCTAACCTACCACCTGCATGATGACACAGAAAATGCCATTTTCTTTATGGGAAAGGAGAAGATTATTTAGTTTTCAATGTTCAATTTAAAACATCTCTAAGATACATTTAAAGGTGTTTTATTTTTTTAAAAATAATTCTTTTTCGGCTTTTCTTCTTCGTTTTAAGCCCTCTAAAGGTTTTCCGTTGCTATCGTGAACCCACCGTTCAAATTGATTTGATGCATCAATATATTTTTTATTATTTATTAATTTTAAAAGAGTTGAACTTGCAAAAAAGCCTTGCCCAATGTTGAAAATAAAACTTATTAGTGCATCAAACTGATTTTGTGTTAAAGGGACTTTGACATATTTTTTTAATACTATTTCACAATTTTTTATGTCAGTTTCCAAAAATACTTCTGCTATGCCTGCAGAAATAACGTCATTTTCTTTTACTCCTGCAGTATGTCCATAACCTATGGTTAAACGTCCGCTAGGGCATTTATATGCGTGAAGTCTTAAGCCCTCAAAATTTTTTATTAAATTTTTACCAATTTCTGAAGTTTCCATAATTTTTACCTCTTTAAAATTTTATCCTTAGCCAAAATGCTTTTATTTTTTCTGTCCAAATGCAAAAGAAATTTACTTTATTTTCTTTATGCGAAAGTCCGTAATCCTTGTTATTCGCCTTATTACAGACCTCTTGTGGAGTTTGTAACTTAATCTGCAACATCTTCACCATTTTTGATTTTAAACGCACGTTCCACGTCTGCAGATGTAATTGTTATATCACCCAAAGACAATGGACATAATTGTTTAACAACTCCGCAGTAAACATTTTGGCAGTAAGTTAGTTGCATTTTTAAATCTAAATGCGTTTCTAAATAAGAATTAATTTGTTCTAGCGTAAGTCCTGCCGTTTGCAAAACATTTATAAAGTCCAAGGCAGTCATCGTTAGGCGATTTACTCTATCCTCTTCTTGTTGTTGCTTTATTTCCGCATAGTTCGGATTTTCGATTAATTCACCATTTTGGATAATATAAAAATCTTTGTCGTTTTCAATTTTTTCTTTTTCTTCCGCAGAAATAAGAACGCAACCAGTAGGCAAATCGCCTAATTCTTTTATTTTGTCAGTTTCCATTTCTGAATTTACAACAAAACAATTTCTGTAATTTTTTACAATTTCCCACTCTTCGCCTTTAAAAACTGGGACTTCGTAACCGCCGACAACTGGGGGCATTACTAACGTACAATTTGCAGGAATTAAGTAACAAGTTTCGCCTGTGCGTTTTGTTTTTTCTGCATCAACAGACAGAGTTATTTCTTCCAAAAATTCTTTTGTTTCGTTATCAAATTTGTAGGCTATATTATTCATTTTTTATCCTTTCTTTTTTATTTATCATTCGACTTTGGCTACATATCAGCCGGCTTACCTAATATTACTGGACACTGTGGAGAACTCTTTTCGTGGACAGCGGAAAACTATAATGGAGCATTTCAAATACAATCTAAACAAAACCGTTCTGCTGGTGGTACGAACTCTAATGTTTTTGTTAAACCACAATTTGATGCTAGTTTATCTAATACACTTTATGGTGCTAGTACTACAGTTCAGCCACCTGTAATAAAATGCCGATTTTATACATACTATTTATAATATGTGTAAAATCTTGTCTTAATACTTGGAGTTTGTACCGTTATTGAGCCACCATAGATACTGTTAGACCTAGATGCATTAAAGTTTAAATTTAAAGAATATTTTTGTGAATCTGAACCCTCACCTTTACTGTTACCGTTATTAGAAATAGTAAAAGCACCAGAAGCAGAGCCACCCTTATCTGCACGTAAACCGACAATATTGGCATAACCAACAATATTCGGCAAGCCGGCTGATATGTAGCCAAAGTCGAATGATGTTGTACCCCATAGTGTCCTATCCACCAAGTTTGGCAATCTGAATGTGTTTGCATCATCAAATTTTTTATTCCAAGTCCAAACATCTTCATCGTAGCCGTTTTCAGAATTTTCTGATTTTGGACGAATAGTGGTATATTTAAAGTCTATTGTACCCAACCAAGGATATTGAGTAGAAGAAGATGATAAGTGGTTGCCAAAAGATAACGTGCTTGTTGCAGGTTGATAGATTGCAGAAGAATTTTCTACAGAAATATCTTCCGTGTAATCTATACCGTCGTCTGACCAAGATACCTTATAAGCAGAGCCTGTATATTCTAATTTAATATAATACTCTGTACCATTTGCAAAAACTTTTGTTCCTTTTGTATTGTTAATCGCCCAACTTGTGCCGTTATTAGATACAAACAATTGTAATAAATTGTTTGCATCTTTTTGTAAGACTAAGCCTGCAGAGTAAGTATTATTATTGTTTGCACCAACTAAAGTTTGTACAGCATTAGTTGTACCAGTAGTAACCTTAAATACCATTTCCCAAGGTTTTTCCCCTGGAACAAAAGGCTCTTTCAATGTTAAATAATTTCTGCTAGAGAATGTATAGCAAGTATTATTACTATGTGCATTAAAATTAATCCCAGTAGACACAAGCCCTGCATCATCAAAATTTAAGATATTAAATTTATCTCCGTATTTTTCGTGCAAATTTGAATAATCTAAACGAGAAACCTCTGCACCCTCTAACCATACTGCATTCTCTGGTAAATCGTCCGAGAATGTTGCCACTGGGTCGCCTAGTTGAAATCTTTTATAAGTTTCTGGTATTACTGCAACTGGAATTTTACAATTTTCATCAAGCGGTGCATAACCATTTGGCTGTGCTTTTTCGCTAATTTTTTGATACGTGTCATCGCAAAAATCCACACTTGGAATAATTGTTGTAGGGTCGATAATTACAATATTAACTCCATTTGCAGGTGTAAACTGCATTTGCAAACGTAATTGTTTAGAAATACCACTTTTTAATAAATTTGTCATTGTTCCGTCCATTTGCGAAACGTACAATAAATTATTATCTTTATCTACTAAACCAAGTTCTGTTATTGGGAATTCTTCAATATCTTGCGGAATATCTGCAATAAATTTATATTTTGGAAAATTCTTTTTATCCATTGTAACATTCAATTTGCAACGTTCATTTACTAGAGAGGTCATATTTTTATATAATTCCGGAGTAGTTCCGTTACCGTCGCCAATTACCATATAAGCAACGTCTAAACTTTTACCCTCCGCCAAACACAGAGCCTCTTTGTATTCGCAATATGCAGTTTTTATTTTTTGTAATGCCATTTTATTTAATCCTTTCAATTATCAAAATCTATTGTTATCATTTCGCCGATGCAATGTGTTATAACTAAATTATTTTCTATTACCGAAGTTAAGTTATAAATTAAAGAATCCAACTTTGATGACAATCTCTTATTTTGTTCAATTGTTGCTAACAATTTTTCAATTTCTTCCAAATTATCGCCGTTACATTCTAGTTTGTAATGGTTGTTTATTCCGTCATACGTAAACCATTCCGATAATTGTATTGTCGTATTAGAATCAGAGATAATTTCTTGAATACATTTTTTTGTTGCCTTAAATTTATGTTTTACACAGAAATTTTTAATTAATTCTCTTTTTTCTTGTTCCGTTTTGCAATTCTGCCAACCGTCGCCGTCTGTTAAACTAAGTTGCTGTGCCTTTAGAAACAAAACATTTTTACTCATTTTATCGGCAAAGCACGTCATTATTGGAATCAAATTTATATCCAGAGCCTTTTTAATACATTTTTCTAAAACCAAATTGCTTTCATCTTGCAGGCTTTTTGGCAGAATAGAACTATGCATAAGCCCTCCTATCTTCACGTCGTGCCAAATCCTTTAACATTGCGTAAATTTCAGTTTTATGTTTTTTAAGTTCTTCTAAAAATTCATTTTTAGTTGCAGAATTTATTGTATTTGGCATATTAATTACTGGAGCATAATTTAGACTTATCGTATTGTTATTGCTTGCTTTAAAACTTCGCCATTGTTTTGCTTCCGAAGAAGTTAAAACGGCTTCATCTTTGTGTAAATTTGCTTTGTAGTTGTCAAACGGAACTCGTGCTAATCCATTAGCATGCGAACCGTCAACATCTTTATCAACAACTACAGGTTGTCCACCAATTTTTATTCTGCCCCCAAGAGTAACAATCTTTTTTAAATTCTCGTACAGGCGAACAGTACCTTTTATGCAGTCAGCAATCCAATTCCCAAAGGCTTTACCCCAGTTTAATGCCTTATCGCCATTAGTGTTTATTGGTGTAAACATTCGTTTAATCCATTCACCAATAGGTTTAATTGTTTGTCCTACTTTATTAAACATTGGTTGTAGAGGTTTCAAACCCTCACGCATACCAATAAATGTACCTCTAAAAAATGCTGAAATTGGTTTCCAATATTTATAAATAAGAAAACCGCCAACAGCAACAGCAGTAACAATTGCACCTACAGGATTTAAACTGCAAGTTATGTTAAAACTTCGCATTGCAAGAATTGCATTTTTACAGTTTGGAATAAAATTTTTAAATCCCATTTGAATAGCATTTAAACCATTTTTAATTCCGTCAAAAGCAGTTTTGGGAGCATTTTTTATAAAATTCACAATCGCTTGTGTGCTTCTTACAGTGCTATCCTTTATGGAATTCCACGCAGGAGGAATGCTTTCAATCGCTTTTCTTAAATCAAAATTTATTGGTTGTGTTAATTTTGGGGCTTTTGCCCATAAATAAATATCAAAATCCTGATATGCTTTAAGAGCAGATGCAAAACCTTTTGTTATATTTCCACAAGCAAAAGGAATTGCAGAAAAGGCTGTTAGTGCTGTGCCAACACCAATTGAACCAACTATGGTATTGAAAATACCTTTAGAGATAACAGGATTACTATTTATTAGACCAAGAACAGATTTTACGGTATTTAATGGTTTTTCTAGTCCCTCTTTCGCATAACTAGCCATAATAATAGAGGTTTTTTTCCATTGTTCTTGTGTTGTACTCATCATGTTGTTAAAATCGGAATCAATAACACCATGAGCATCATTTACTCTTAATGCCATATTGCGGTATTCATCAAGGTTTAGGGTCATAATTTTAACAAAATCTGCCATAGATTTATCTCTAAATACATTGGAAATTTTATTAACGTCGCCACCAGTTTTTGCTTTAACAACTTTTATTACTTCTAAAATAGGGTCTGCCCCTTGTTTTAAAGCATTGTCTGTAATAGATTTTATTGTTATCCCAAATTCTTCAGCAAATCTTTTTGTTACAAAAGGTTGGCTCAAACCACTTAAGAATGCAGAAACATTTGTTGCGGCTTCCCCCTCTGTACCTGCACCTTTCATTGCAATTTGCATTGCAGCACCAAGATTTGCAACGGCTTTTGTTCCTTTCATTCCTAAAATACCTGCTGAAGCAGTAATTTCTGGAAAATAACGTGCCATTGCTGCAAGTTCAAAACGTCCCTCTTTACCTGCGTGAGAAGCCATATCAAAAACTTTTAACATTTCGCCAGAACTTATTTTTAAATTGTCCGACAAAGCAATCGCCATTTTAGACATGTCGTTAATGTCTGCTCCCTCTGCAGTTGCAGCCTTAGAAATAGCGTCCATATATTTTATGGCTTGCTGAGGTGCAAAACCTCCTGCAACCATTGTTCCTAAACCCTCTGCAATTGTAGAATTATAGTTATTTGTCGCTTTAGAAATTCTTACGATTTCTTTTTCCAAACCGCTTAATTGTTCTCTAGTTAAATCTCCAACGTTACCAACTGCCCTTAGTTGGTGTTCTAGAGCGATATTGTCGTTAATTGCACTAGTTAATTTTAAAGCATGAGCAGCACCAAGACCTACTGCACTTAAGCCTAAACCCCAATTTCTAATAGTTCTGCCACAATTATGGAAACGTTCTGCAGTCTTATTTAATTCCTCTTGTAGTTGTTCAAAATCTTTGCTAGAACTATTTACAGCAGATTTTACGACATTTGAAATGCCGTCGCTTGCACTTAATACTAATTTTAGTTTTAAATCATCTGCCATTGTTCACCTTTTTTTAACTGTTTTTGTATTTTTTTGTTAACCTGTGAAAGTCCTTTTATTATTGACTTTGAAATATTCTCTTTTTGAGTTTTTGACAACTTGG
>CAVFCO010000180.1:0-5425 GCA_963620955.1 Alistipes senegalensis
CCAATGCTAAGAGACCAAGTAGACGATTTAGAATGTAGAGTAAAAGAACTGGAAAGTAAGTTAAAAAGAGCGGAAAAGAATGAAAAGTATAAAAGCAATAAAAGATTTAGATGATGCAGATTGTGTCATAAAATGGCGAATAACCGATTTGTGTAATATCAGATGTTCGTACTGTTTAAGAAAATACAAGCAGACACGAATAGCAACTGATGAACTTATAAAAGAGCGGACAAAAAAATTATGTTTAGTGATAGAACAGATTTCAAAGATGCTTGAAAAAACTGAGTTCAAAAACGTAAAAATTGATTTAATTGGTGGTGAAGTTTCTTTATTTGACTTAAAAAGCATATTTAATCACGTTAAAAGCGACAAAATAAAGAAAATCAATATCACTACTAATTTTATCAAATCGGCAGAATATTACGCTGATTTATGTAATTTTTTTACGAAAATTGGGATTAAAATAAGCGTAACTGCAAGTTTTCATTATGAATTTCAGACACTTGAAAACTATCTTAAAAAGATTGAGGCGGTAAGAAATAAATTTGATATTCTAAAATGTGAAATGGTTTCTACTTCAAATAATCAGGAATTGTGTAAAACGTTTATAAAAGAATGTGAAAGCAGAGAACTTGATTATATGGTTGAGGCGGATTTGTCGGATAGTAAACTTGATGCTAGAAAAAACGGCTTAATAACAGCCAGTAGAAAAAAGAATGTTAAAAACCGTTATCTAGTCGAGTTTACAGATGGAAGCAAAAAAGAATATTCAACACGCAATCAACTTTTAACGGATACTGAGATAAAAGAAAATTTTGCACAAAAAGCAATAAATACATACGGCTTATTCTGCACAAACGGATTTGATTATATTTACATCGATTTTGATACAGTAATAAGTAGAACAAAAGAAAATAACAACTGCACAATAAAAACACCAGTAGCAGAATATGAGTTTACAGAACCGAAAGAATGTAAACAAAATATCTGTACACTGTGTGGACATTGTTCTTTAAAAAAAGAAAAAATATTCTTATAAATACTACAGACAAGATATATTATTTATAAACTATTGACACAATAATAATAAACTTATATACTATAAACATAAATAAAACAAAGGCACGAAAAAGCACGTGCGAAAGGAGATTAAAAATGGAAGATTTGAACAAAGTTGCTAGAGAGTTTATCTCGGCATACAATCAAAGGCGTAACAGAAAAGTTACGTACACTGCTAATAATGTAGAACTTGTCAGACGGGCTGTTGAGTGTAACGAAGAAAATTACAGAAACGGAAGTCTTTTGAATGAAGTATGCAAGGCTCGCAGTATGAAGAGCGGACTTATTGCATATATCAGCAATAACAAAAATAGCGTTCAGCCACAATTATTTGACACGCCTGCGCAATCTGTACCAGTTTCCGAACCTTCAATAACTGGTTATATGGGATTGCTTGAAAAAACACTTGCAGAAGTGGTTGTAAAGAATCAGGGTGAAGCAATCAAAAATGAAATCTTTGCAGATTTTGAACAAAAAGCAAAAGAGTTTATTGAAACAAACTACGGAAAAATTCACAGAAAAGTTGAACTTGAAATAGGACAGGTTGTAACCGAGTTTGATGAAGTTCTACATTCAAAGTTTGAAACAGTGTTAAAGTTCGTGCAGATGAATGAACCTGTATTTTTAACAGGTAGAGCAGGCACTGGAAAAAACGTTATCTGTAAGCAGGTAGCAAAAGCGCTAGGATTGAACTTCTACTTTACAAATGCTGTTACACAGGAATATAAACTGACTGGATTCACTGACGCAAATGGTACATATCATAAAACACAGTTCTATGAAGCGTTCAAAAATGGCGGTTTATTTATGCTTGATGAAATGGATGCTTCAATTCCTGAAGTTTTAGTTATTCTTAATTCTGCGATTGCAAATAGATATTTTGATTTTCCTAGTGGTAAAGATGAGAACGGCAATGAAACAGGCGGTTTCACTGAAGCGCATCCTGATTTTAGGGTAATATCCGCAGGAAACACTTTTGGACTTGGTGCAGATTATGAGTACGTTGGTAGAAATCAACTTGATATGGCATCACTTGACCGTTTTGCAGTTGTTGAAATTGACTACGATAAGGAAATTGAAAAATCTGTAGCACTGGGTGATGAAGAACTTGTAGATTTTGTCGAAGATTTAAGAAAATCGGCAACTGACAATGGAATCCGACTTGTAATCAGTTATCGAGGAATTGGTAGAATTGCAAAAATGCAGAAACTACTTACGCTTGAAGAAACATTGCAGACTTGCTTGTTAAAAAACTTAAGAAAAGACGATGTGAATACACTTGTTAATTCTCTTACAAAAGAAAATAAGTACCGTTCCACAATCGAAAAGATGATTGCTTAGATTTACAGGGGGTGTGGAAAATGAAACGGATTGATAAAAATATTGAGAACAGGATGTACAAGTGTGAACTGTTTGACAGTGTACTCGAAATGGCAGAAATAAATGGAAGAAGAATGGTAACTGATGCTTGGAAAGACAACTGTTTGAAGGGTGTTAATTCTGAATGGAGCGGTGTAACTTCCAAAGAAGAAGCATATTCTTTGTTAAAAAACGGCTGGGAAGAAGCGACTAAAAAAATTAACAAAGAAGTTTATGATTTTTCAAAAAACAGCGGGCAAAAACGGACTGAATTTTTTAACAATGTAATGGGGTTTCAGCCTGTAGTTCCGTTAAGTCTGCTGAATGTTCCTAACTGTATGATTGATTCAAGAAGTCGCACAATAAAAACAAAGGTTTTAAGGATTGTGTATGACATATCAGCAAGTAGTGGGGTTACGTCAGACCAAATGTTGAGTGCTGGAAAAAATCTTGTAGAAACAATCATAAACCTTGAGAATAATGGTTATAGGTGTGAATTATATGTAATTGACAGTTATTGCGATACGGATAATTATGAAAAGAAAATTGATATTTGTGCAATAAAAATAAAAGATGCAAATCAAATGCTCAACCTACGAAAAATAATGTTCCCGATGGCACATTCTGCACAACTGCGTGTTGTAGGATTTGACTGGCAGGATAAAACTCCGATAGCGCATTATATCAACGGTAGAGGTAAGCCGTTCTATGTGGCAACAAATAAATATGGAGTTCCAAAATCTGATTTGAAACAGGTCTTTGGAGAAAATACCGTGTACCTGACTTATGATGAAACAAAGCACGGTTCAGAATCAATTATGCAGAATATTAAGAGGGCTTAAGAATGGAAATAAAAAAAGAAGATGCTGACTTTATTGCAGAGTACATAAAAACTTTATTCAAACGGTATGAAGAAGATTATGCGCTGGCAAAGTCAAAAATTGAAGAAATAGAAAATGTTGTCGATGGCGTAACCAAAATTATTGGAAGTCTTGATAAAGACCAGCATCAGCAGTTGAAAGCATACGAAAACGCAAAAGCCTTCGCTCGTGAAAGGTTGGAAGCCTCTTTTTTAAGAGAACAGGAAAGTTGCAAAAAGTGCTTGCAGATTTTAGGGATGCAGGAAAATAAGAATTACATACATCATTTTTCTGCGGATTAAGGCGATTTATAAGTTGATATAAGGCTCTAAAAAAGATTTTTATATCAACTTATACCGTATTATTTTAACGATGTTCTAAACGGTTCTGCGAGTATTCGAAAACCGTCAGGGGTTGTGCCGTGTGTAAAAATACTATTCCAAAAAGCATCGTTTTGTTTTGCTCCAAACACGGTTCTTGTTAGTTCGGCATTTTTCCAAAGTGGTAGGTTTATAAGACGTTCCAAAATATTATCGATATGTTCCCAGCCTTGCTCATTGAGTTCAGTTTGGAAGATAGCCGTCGGCTCTATACCTTCAACTAGAAAAATGTAATTTTTTAAAAACGAGTTGATAATCATAAGCCAAGATTTAAGGCAAACCTCGTCTAACATTCTGCACGCTCGGATGTGATTCCAACTGATATTAAGCGGAGTTCCGTCTGTAATTGACGTGTTGATTTTATACTCGATTTTTGCTGTTCCTATTTCCATATCGTAATTGTTATTTAATAAGATTTTATCAGCAATTAAATTCATAAGCCGAATGATTTGTTGTTTTTCCAAATCCCTAGGGTTTTTTCCGTCATCTTTGAGGTAGTTTAGAGGGGTTGATAATGGAGTTGTATTTATGAAAATGGAGTAGAATGTCTTGTCGATTGAACTATATGATAACGGTTTTTCAGTAGAGCGACCACCGAATTCTACAAAATCCATAAGTTTGTTGTCAGGGCTGTTGCTTATGCAGGTTTTTATATCGTCGATGATGTATTTTTTTATGCTTTTTTCACCGATGAAAAATCTGATTAAGTCCTGTTCGGAAAAGTTAAAATCAGTAGTGTTGTTTTTTAACTGATATTCTTCAATAAACTGGCGGTAAATTTTTGAACCTAGACCACTGATTACAGATTTATCGAAAGCCACTTGTTTTAAGGTAGTGCCTGCGTGCAGGTTCGAATCCGTTAATAATTTTTCATCAGGATTGATAAATACTCGGACTGGGATTTTCCGTGTATTGAGAAGAATTTGTGCAGATGTTTTGTGCTGACCGTCAAAAATCATAACTTTAGATTTTTCAGTACCAGTAATATAGCCTAGGGCAATATGTAGTTGAGGATAGCCGTTGTAAAACTCTGACATAAGTTTTGTAAGTGAACTGTTTAGTTTGCGTGGGTTAATTTTTTCGTCGTGAAACAGGTATTCAATAGGAAACTCGGCAAAAAAATATTTTTGATTTGATAAGTCGTCTACATATACAGGGGTTTTTATTAAGTCGGATTTTCCTAGTTGGCTGAATGTAAATGTGATTGAATCGTCTGACAGTTTATATTTTAGTTCATATTTTGCACCGTCGTATAGGTGTAATACATCTTCCAAATTTGGGATTTTATTTTCTTTGCGTAATTGATTTTCAAGGTTGTAGTATTGCCATATGCATCGAGCGTAATTCAAGTCCTTGTCGCCTTTTGAACGGTTTGCATCAGAGAACTCAAGTGCAAAGTTGGAAGGGGTGTCAGCACCGCCTTTGTTCAATGCAATGACGTGGT
Source organism: Alistipes senegalensis (assembly GCA_963620955.1). Taxonomy (GTDB): domain Bacteria; phylum Cyanobacteriota; class Vampirovibrionia; order Gastranaerophilales; family Gastranaerophilaceae; genus UBA6984. Next base: position 5,103 of record CAVFCO010000180.1, read on the forward strand.
CGATATCCAATTGATTCTTATGCAGGTCTAAGTCGATTTCTTTACCAGTAACAAAGCATTTGTGATTTTGCCGTTCCCATAGTTCTAAGATAAGTTTATCTCGAGCCTCTGCTGAAAGACTTGCAAGATATGTTGAATGAGTTGCCATAGTTTTAACCTCTGATAAAGAAGAATAGCAAAAGTTTAAAAAAAAGGCAAAAACGTCTATAAAACTATTGACACAATAATAATAAAGTTATATACTATAAACATAAGAACAAAGCACGGCAAAAAGCACGTGCGAAAGGAGTTAGAAATGGAAGACTGGGAAGAAAAGGGATTTA
>CAVFCO010000181.1:0-4280 GCA_963620955.1 Alistipes senegalensis
GGCTTGATAACTATAAACAGTTGTTTCATTCAGCAATTTTTTACAAAGTAATGTTTAATACTTTTTTATACTTGTTTATTGCAGTACCAATTTTGGCGATTGTTCCACTATTTATTGCAATTTTGATTAACCAAAAACTTAGATTTTTAACTTTATATAAAATATTGATTTATTTACCTGTAATTGTGTCTATTGTTGTGGCTGCAATTGCGTTTAAATGGCTTTATGCTCAAACTGGGATATTAAATTATTGTCTAGAAGCAATGGGGCTAAATGCTATCGGTTGGCTAACAGATACTCATTTTTCATTGATTTCGGTAATTATCGTAACAATTTGGAAAGGTATCGGATATTATATGATGATTTATTTGGCTGCATTAATGAGTGTTCCAAATGAATTATATGAAGCATGCGATATCGACGGTGCTAGTTTTTTGAGAAAGCATTTAACTGTAACTGTTCCTCATATTATGCCGACAATTGCTCTAGTAACGACTATTTCTGCAATTTCTGCAATGAAAGTATTTGCTGAAATTTATGTTATGACAAAAGGTGGGCCTTTAAATTCAAGTAAAACAATTGTTTACTATATCTACGAACGTGCGTTTGAAAATCTTGATTTGGGTTATGCTTCAGCATTAGCAGTTGTGCTTTTGATTGTAGTTATGGTATTTTCATTGATAAATATTTTATGCTTTGAGAAAAACAAATACCAAGTTTAGTTGCGTAAACTTGACAAAGATAAAACTTTGCGATATTTTAATAGTACGTTTTATTTGTCTTTGAGTTTTAACACACAAAGGCTAAGAAATAAAAAGACAATCAAATATAAGGTGTGGACTGTGGCACTCTGCCGAAAAAATCATTAATAATGATTTTTGAGAGGTGGTAGACGCACAAATTGTCAGAATTGACAATTTAACCAAAAATGCTATAGAATAGCAAAAGACAATCAAATATAAAGTGTGGGCCTGTGGCGAAATTGGTAGACGCACTAGACTTAGGATCTAGCGCAGCAATGTGTGAGAGTTCGAGTCTCTCCGGGCCCAATTATCTAAACAGGACTTAGAAATAAGTCCTGTTTCTAATTAAGGAGAAATATGGCTGATATTTTTGAAGAGTATAAAAATTTAAAATCTTTCGAAGTTGAATTTTTTGACGAAGTTTATTTACACAGAATTATGTGCAAAATCAAAAATATTGAGCCTGAAAAAATGTTAATCGTGTCAGAAAACGACAAAACTGGCGATGCAAAACCAAAAGTCGGCACAAATCTAACTCTTAATGTTTATTCTGAAAACGGTATTTATAGTTCGATTTCAAGAGTTTTAGAAGTTAGAGAAGAAAATGACGTTACTGTTTATGCAATTAGTTACCCAACGCAAAACAAGGTAAATCAACGTCGTGAGTATTTCAGAGCAGATTTAAAAATCCCTTACAAAATGACAGTTGTAAGAGGGGATAAAGAAGATATTATTGAGGGGGAAACAGTTAATATTTGCGGAAAAGGTATTTGTATTAAGACAACAAAACCGTTTTTGCCATACAAAAGTATTGATGTTGTTATAAATTTTAAAAATAGAATTATAAAAACAGGTGCAGAATACGTTTATTCAAGAACTTTAGCCGAAAATGGCCGCCCTGTGTTTAACCATGCTTTTATTTTGACAACAATAGAGCAAAAAGATATTGATTTTATTGTTGGTCAATGTTTCTTGTACCAGTTATCTTAGTCTTTTTGGCTATTTTTTGACTTTGCTTAAATTATCACTAATATATTAGTGTAAACAATGTAGTAAAGGTACATAGGATAGCGTATGAGATTAATTAACAGATTGCAGTTATTGGAAGGTCAATACATGTTCATTAAATGGGTTGGCGGTTGCGAGTATGCAAAACTTGTGAGTGTTGCTTTGGATTTTTATGAATTCGATGTTATTGACATTGAAACAATGGAGTACAAAGAAACAGTACTAATCCGACCAGACTTGCTAATGGAAGTAACTTTTGGTGGTGCTGATGTTCAACGTGTTCTTGCTGAAATGTGTTGTAATATGCCAAGTGCGGGAAATGAAAACTAAATATTGAAACTTTTTCTGCTTCCTTCTTCGTGGTAGATTGTTCCGCCACAAATTGCTTCAGAAACAGTTAGGACAAATTCTCTACCTGCATCAATTTGAGCAAGTAAAAATTCTTTGTTTGCTCTGTGTTTCAATTTGAATATAGCACTTGTAAGTTTATTTTCAGGAATAAATAAAGATGCAATTTCGTTGTCTAGCAAAATTGCCATTTCTTCATCAGTATTTTTTGCAGATTTGATAATGTCAAAATAATCACCTTTTAGAGCCATAATTCTACCTGAGAATAATGCAGGTTCTTTATCTCTAAACAAGGCTTGAGGCTTAAAATTGCAACGCATAGTGAAACTATACTGAATCCAGAAGATATTGATTATAATTGCTGGAACTTTAGTATCAACTTTTAGCCAAATGTTTTCGGTTGCAACGCCTCTTGCTGCAAACGATTGTCTAAGGCTATCTGTAAAATCTTTTGCTGCACTAGCCATTGCCGCAAAAATTTCACTAGTATTTTCGTTTGCGTGTTGATAATCGCAAAACTGCTTATACATATGTGCAGAAATAAGCGAAACTCTTTCTCGGATTATTGGAGAGTTTCTCAAATTGTCTGAATTATTATCAAAATTGTTAAAACTATTACTCATTCCTACTACTATTTTAATATAAACATGCCTAACGTAAACATTATATATATTTTATTTCTGTTCATGAATACTTGAAATGATGTATTTAAAATGACTAAAATTATATAAATTTTTAGATAAACTAACAATCAACAATATGCTATCGTTATTTTCTAAGATTTTTTCTAAATAATTATTTGATTTGTTTTTTAATTGTAACTTTTTTGTAACGAAATCCGAAAAACATTAAATCTTTAGCAAATATTTGCCGATAAATATTAAGTAAAGGAAATTTGTAAGGAAAATTCATTATGGGTATGTCGGCATCACAAGCAAGATTGTTATCAATCACATCAAGAATGAATGACGTTGAGTTTAAATCTCAACAAATTTCCAATACAAAAATTCGTTTAGCAGACGAATCTGAACAAGTTGCAAACGACTACACAAAAGCCTTGAACGCAAGCAAATTTACTAAAGTTGATTATTCAAGTGGACATGCTGTAAAAGTTGATTTAACTGCAAGAGAGTTAATTAAACCAAATTCAGATATTAGATTAAGAAGAAGAAATGATAATCGTGTTGTAATTTCTCAAAAAGAATACGATTTATACAAAAATTCTATTGCTTATAATAACAATAAAAATTCATTCTGCGGTCAATTACCAACAGAAGAAGCAAGAAGAAAAGAATCAGGTTATGTTTTTGTTTTAAACATGACTTTGGGTGTTGGCACTTGGGATTCTGCTTATAAACAATCAGGTATTGATAGAGTAAATACCGATTCAGATACACCTTATGCAGATTTTGTTAACGCAGGAGTAATTAAACAATCTGATATTGACTATTATACAAACTTATATAACCAATTATATGATAGTTCATCAACAGGGTCAGACGGTCATACAAAATCTTTAGATGGTGGTATTGTTTTTGATAGTAAAACTTTAAACGACTCAAGTTGGTTGTATGAAGCAATTGAAAGTGGTGAATTCTATTTAGAACAAACTTCTGCTGATGGTTGGAAAGAAACATCTGTTTCAGGCAATCCAAACCTTGCAATTGAATCTGATACAACAGGATTGGCAAAAGCAGAAGCAGAATATAATTCAAAAACTGCAAAAATTAACAGTAAAGAAAAATTGTTAGATAACGATTTAAAAGCCTTAGACACTGAACACTCTGCGTTGAATACTGAAATGGATTCTATCAAATCATTAATTAAAGATAACGTAGACAAAACATTCAACTTATTCTCATAATTAGAATAAAGTTTTGTCTTTTAGTCCGCAAAAAGTTTATTTTTGCGGAAGTTTTTGTGCTTAAACAAAAAACACGCCCGATGGGATTCAAACCCATGATCTTCAGGTTCGGACTCTGACGCTCTATTCACTGAACTACGGGCGTATAACTTATTAGTTATTATAACTATTTTAGACAAAATTTTCAATTGTAACGATATGTTACATAATCAAACAAAATTCTAAAGTTTTCATTAAATATACCGATATATATAATGTAAAGGGAAATCTGTCATAAGGAGAAACGCTTATGGGTATGTCAGCATCACAAGCAAGAT
>CAVFCO010000182.1:0-4252 GCA_963620955.1 Alistipes senegalensis
AATCGTCAACTTTTTTACTTTCATCAATTTTTTTTAAAATTTTGTCTGCAACAAAGTTTTCTATCGTTTCACGTTTATTATGTACTTTAATGTAGATTTTCTTTAAACGCATCTGTGTTCGTAGTCCTTTTGTTTTTCAATCAAGTAGTGCATTAAATTATCTGGAGTTGATTTATTAGCGTTAATATCATACATGTAGCCTTGTTGGTTATATGCATAGATGTAACTTTCAGAACAATGCATTCCGTGTTTTATTGTTATTTTTTTAAATACGGATTGAATTGCACTTAAAAAGCCGTATTTAAGATGAACCCTCGTTTTCTGGTACTCATTATATTGATTAACATCGATAATCATATAACGCATCACAATTAAATAATCATCTGAAGAGTTCTCTAAATATTCCACCAATTTTCGACGAGTTGAAAATGGAGGTTTTATATCTAAAATATAGATATCTTTTTCTCCATTTTCGTCAACGTCTTCATAAATTGCGGCAATGTGAGAGGGTACAAAATTATTATTTTCATTATGGAATGGACAAGTTTTCTCACAAAAATTACTTATTAATTTACTCACTGGGTTAGAATTATTTTTTGTGAAAAGAGCAGAACCTTGCAAACGGTAATAATTTTCATTTACCCATTTTATAGCACCTATTCTATTTATAAATTCTTTATTAATTAGCATATTTAATCCTCTTCATAATTTTTGTTGTAATTTTCACAAAAAATTGAAACTTGTTCAAACCAAAAATCAATCAAATCAACGTTCATAGACATAACTTCGTTGTAAGTCCAATTGGTTATTTTTGAGATTGCGATAATTTTTTGCGGCTCAAAATTTGGTATGTTTTTTTTTGAATGTAATAATCTTCTAGTGCTAACACGTCTTCAGCATCAAAATCTAAGATGTCAAAACCTGTTTTTTCTTCGCCATTGAAAGTGCAAAGATGAGCCATTAGAAAAACTCCGCTACTTGCACCGCCACCACTTTCACTACGTGCTTTCATTAGAAGATGCCCTGTCGCTTTTGTTGTATCCATTTTTACTTCAATTCCAGATACAGGCAAAATCAAAACTTCATCAGGTTTTTTATATTTTTCCTGTTCTAATTTTTGTGCTTCAGAATTTGAAATATCGCTTGCATCTGCAGGCAACTTATCAGTTTTTCCCTCTACAAAATCTTGTGCTTGTGGGCTTAATTGTTCTTCCATTGTTTATTCTCCTTGTTTGTTATACTTTCACTGTTTAGGACTAAAATATGTTAATTTAGTCCTAAGTTTGCTTTCATTTTTGCTAATTTATCTTCACCGTTAATTTTGTAAACGCAGTTTGGCAAATCAATTTCAAGCAGAACAGAGCCTTTACATTCTAGTTTTACTGCGTGCGGAATTAGTTCCACAGAAAATTCAGCATTTTCTTGTCCTTTAATAGTTCCTAGTGGAGAAATTTTCTTTGTAAGGCATTTAATTAAGCCTTTTACTGGGATTTCTTCTTTTAATGTAACACCTTGGAATTTTTTCAAATTGCCACGGACAGTAACGATATGCTCTGTTGTCATATCGCTTAATTTTTCAAAGACTTCATCGTCAAAGCCTGCAAATTTAATAGAACTATCGTCTATTTTTAGACCAACAGGCAGAGAGTAAGAGCCAATACTGTCAATGGGTTTTTGTTCTGTTGTTACATTTTCCACATCTGGAAATTTTAGTTCATTAACTTTCCCAAACATAGACGTACCCAAAAACACATGAGCATTCGATAATATATTTGCCATTTTTTATTTTCCTTTCGTTTTTTTAGTTATAAAATTACTCTGCACTTAAAGAATTTTTCATTATTGTAATATTTACAGTGCTTCTGTATGTTAGAGTTTCAATTGTAGATAATGGGCAGAACTCGTAACTCAATACAAGTTTAAAGTTTGCCAAATCTTCAACAGGGTTTAGACTTTCGTCAAACCAACATTTGCCGCCGTAAATGATTGGGTTTTCTGGGTTTGACCAAGTGTTAAATTTGTTGTTAATTTGTTCTACAACATCATCGATAAAGGCTTTTGTAATGTTTTCGCCAACACATTCAAAACTTCCTTGTTCAATCGTTTTTTCGATGAAATTAATTACTGCTTGTGCAGATTCACTTGTTGTAATTCCGCTTTCGCTAGGGTAAGACAAATTTCTTACACCATAAACACGGTATGAGCCTTTGTAGTTAATATATGTTCCTAATCCTGCACCGTTTAATGCATTAGATTCAGTGTTTTCTTTATTAAGAACGAATTCTACTGGGAACTCTAGCCCTTTAGTTGTTTTTGAAACAGTATTGTCAATTGATTTTGCAATATTACGTTTTTTGTTCAAACGGACTCTAATACCAACGTTCGTTGGACTTGGAGATTTTGCAATTGTTTCGTCAAGATATTGATTATATCTCTTAAGGTACGGTATACTTGCATAACCATTTCTGCTAGTACATTTTAAGTCAACTTCACCGTTTGTTCTTCCTTGAATTGCCGCATTCACAGTTGTACCGATTGGTGCATCTGGATAAAATGCACATCTTAAATCATCAGCCACATTTTGAAGTGCAGTTCTGACTGCAGGAATTGAAGAATATTGTGGGGCTAAAATTAAATTTACATCATCACCATATAGTTGAGTAACATTGTAAATTGCTTTTGAACCTGTTCTTTTGCCGTCTTCGTCAACAGAACCAACAAAGTCAGCACTTGTAACTTTGCTTAAGTCTGCATAATCATAAGCAATTTTTACTTTTTCTGCTTGCTTGAATGTGTCTGAAAGTAGTGTAATTACTGTGGTATCTTTTACAAATTCTACTTTAAAATCTGTTCCTAATTCCCCTGCAGTTTCCCCAACAGAAATTGTTAATGTCTTTGGAAGAACTAAGTTATTAATTACGATTTTATCTGCAGATGCAGTAACTTCTGTTTCGTCAACAGTTGTTTTATGCTTAGTTTCGTCAAACACATTAATAGCATAAATTGTTGCACCCTCAGATTCTTCCATAATTGTTTCAAGTGCATCATACATTGTAAAATTACGGAAGTTGACACCTGCATAAGTAGCAATGTCTTTATAATTTCTGATTGGTACAGGTGTATTCAACGTTTTGTTTTCTTCTTTTAACATAAATGTTGGAGCAGTACCTAAACAACACACAATATTAGTTTGTGCATCTTGTAATGGTTGTTTTTGTTGAGTTTGCTCTGTTGTAATTCCATGTAGCATTATTTAATCTCCTTTTTTACAGGTGTTGTTGTTTTAGTAACTCCTACAATTTCTTGTAGATAACCCAAATTTAAAAGAGTTTTAACTCTCTTCAAATCTGCGTTTAAATCGTAAATTTTACCTTTTTCAAGATAAAATTCTTTATTTTCCAAAATATATGGGGTATTTTCACCCAAATATTTATATTTTTTTACTGTCATTTTTTGTCCTTTCTACTCGTCTTGCCATAAGTTTATATTCAGCGATATTCCGCAATATAAATCTGTATTAATTTCTGCTAAAAATTGCTCATCTGTTAAGTATATTTTTCTGCCTGCAATTTCAAGCCCAGATAATACATCTTTAACTCTCTGCAGTGGCTCGTGAATTTGAGAATATTTGTTTAAGCCTCTAAATCCAGCAATAATCGTAAATTTTACTGTATTGTTTTGGTTTACCTCCCAAATAGTATTTTGCTCTGCAAAACTTGTTTTAACGTATTTTACAAGCAAACAGCCGTTTGGTGATGTAAAGGTGTATCCCTCAAAATTACTTGGAAAACTTTCCACATCGTATTCAGGCATTGCTTTTTGCAATTCTGCAATTAGAATTTCTTCAACTTGTCCATTTAAACTTGGATTCATAGTCCTAGTCCTCCTAAATTTCTTGGCGAAAACCTCCTATCAGAATCATCTTTGTTAACTAGGTACATTGATGTTCTGATAGTGGTTTCGACTTCTGAGGAGGTAGTCGTCAATTCTAAAACCTTTGAGCCGTTTTGAATATCTTTTAAAATACTTAAAGCATATTCATAATTTTGCTGATAATTTTTTGGAACATCTTGCGGTCTGCGAGAATATAAACGATAAATAACAATGTCTGCAGTAATTTGTACTAAAATTTTTGGAACAGATTTTAAAGGCAATTTGTATTTATTTCGCAATGAAGAATTAACCAAATCTGTAGCAAGTTCAATATTTTCTTTAACAATGTCTTCTTTTATCTCTGTATATGGAGCAGAAT
>CAVFCO010000183.1:0-4186 GCA_963620955.1 Alistipes senegalensis
TTTTTTTCTGTTGTATTTAGTAGTTAAATTCCCAGTACTCTACCTGTAGATATTTTTCCGCTACTTTGACAACAAAGAAAATACCCAGCGGTCAAGTTATCTACTTGGTCATCGTGTTTACCACTAGGGAAATCTGTTATTTCTTTTATTAAATCAAGATTCCATTCCGCTCTTAAAATATGAACATTACCTGCTTCAAAAATTGGTTCGATATAACTTGCCCTTGCAACTTTATCAATTCCGATATTTAACGGTTTTACAATTCGTTTTCCATTCAAAATTGTCTGCATATTGCTTACAGCGTCTTTTGAATCTACTGAATTTTCAACCGCAATAGTAACGCCCATTCCGTCTTTATCAGAAACTGCACGAATAAATCTATCACGTTCAGGAGATGAACCTCGCATTCTAGCAACGTCTTTAATCCATAAATGCCACATATCATTTATTTTTGTGTACACCAGCAATGTTCCACTGGTCCAGTCAGGATCGGCTTTTTGCGTCTGTCTTGCGGTATGTGCTAAATCCCATACTCTGAAATATTTTGTTTTCGGAAAGTCATTTTCAGAATTGTGATATTGAATTTTACTTACATCAAAAAGATTACCACCACGAACCTGTGGATTACACTGTAACAATGCACTAGCGGCATAACTACCTAAAGATGCAAATTGAGATTTATACCAATCTGCATTAAAACGTTCAGGAAATAAATAGTCATACTTTTTATGTTCAGTATGAAACTTTCTATCACCATACTTTTTTTTATCTTTAACTTTTATAGTTACGTCGCCATTCATTGCAGGAAAAGAAACAATCTTAAATGGCGGAAATTCTTCATCATAATTTTCAGATTCAGGATTTATTTTGTCTTTTATACGCCCGATTATATCATCAACGTGCCACGGTGTAGCCAAAACAATAGTTATTGAAACAGGTGCACGTCTAGTCAAAAAGTCATTTGTAAAATGTTCCCACGCTCCATTTCTCATTACTTCACTTTCCGCTTCTGCACGGCTGGCACAATAATCATCAAGTAAACCTAAATGATAACCCTTACCAGTTAAACCCGATGTTAAACCACTTGCGACACAACCACCGATATGGTCTTGAATTCCCCATTGTTGAACACCGCCATTTTCTTTGCTTACGCTTATTTCAGGATAAAGACTGTTATATTCAGGTGTTCTTAATAAGTTACGAGCAAATCGAGAAAATCCTTCTGCAAGTGCTGATGCATAAGTTACCAGCATTACTTCACAATCGGGAAACTCACCTAAAAAATGGCTTGGTAAATAACGAGACAAACAATCGCTTTTTCCGTGTCTAAACGGCATTGTTACGACTAAAAAAGTTGATTTTCCTTTTCTAAAGTTTTCAAAAGCATCATCAATCAGTCTGCACAATTCTCTAGTATGCAAACCTAACAAGAACGGCTCACCACTTTTTTGCCACATATACTGCATATAGCGAGCGTGATTACGTCTTATCAGTTCTTTTGCAACCACTTTTTTATCATTATCTAAATTGGCTAAATCAACCATTCTTAGATGTCGCTCCGTCTACATCACATTCTAAAGTTGAATAAATATCTTCCAATTCTTCGAGTTGTTCAGTTGATAACTTTTCAATTTTTTCTGCTCTACTGTCTGCATTATTGTTTACAGTGTTGTTTATTACAATCGGCTCAGGATTATCTCTCCAGCCTAATTGTTTTAACTGAAAAATAAACGCTGTATTATTTGCGCCTGTCATTAAAGCCTTTTCAAGTTGAATTTCTTTTTTGTCTAGCAATCTGCATCTTGCTCTGTCCAAATCTGCATTATTAGCGCATAACTGCAATAAATATTTGTACTCAAGATTGTTGTTAAAACAAAATTCTTTCAATATCGGTAACTGAGTATCATCAGTATATCTTTTCATTAAATTGATTATTCTTTTTGGATTCCATTTTTTCGTTCTTGGTCTTGCCATTTTTTTAACCTCCTTTTTAACAGGGTATGTTAATTTACTTTTTGAATATATTTCTATCAATTTTTACCCACGATTCTTCTTTTGGATAAGGTTTTGCAAGTGGGAGAATCTGCTTTCTTATTTTTTTATTCATCGGCATTAAATATTTTCTTTTACCTTTTGTTACATATTCATAAGCATTAGCATCATAAAATTTCTTTATAAATTGTTCTCTAGTAAGTCCGTTTAATCCACCTTTAGATTTTACTAAATCAGAAACCACACGCCCGTGCATACGCTTGCCATTTATTACCCAAGACGAATCTTTTTTATTTTCCATTTTCGTACCAACATAAATCCAGTTCGTTGCTTGATAAATTGTGCCTAGATGGTTTTGGTCACAATCTGCATAACTTACAACTAACTGACATAAAGGACAGTCTTTTTTTAATTCTTTTAATGCCTGTGCTACACACTGAGATGTACATTCTTGTTTTCCGTTAAGTGCTACTCTAACAAGTTCTAAACATTCACCTTGAACAAGTCCAAATTCATCTCCAATATGATTGTTTGCGCCTGTACCAAATAACACAACACCGCACCATTCATTATTATTGTTAAACACGTTATACCCAAGAGTGTTTACAGGCACTGCTTTTGCATAATGAAATTTCAGACAAGCATATTTTATTGCATCGTGATTTGCTATAGTTAATCTCATAATATTCCGCCTGAAACTGACATAAGACAACCGAATTCTGCTTTCAAACACGACTGGTATTTTTTCAGAAAATCATCTACCTGTTTTGTGTTGCCAAAAGTAATTTTTACAACAAAATCTTTTTTATCAATCGATTCTCTTTCAAAAGAAGTTGGTAAAATCGGCTCAGAAAAATCATCATTATCCAAAACTTCATATTTTTGATTTATATAAGCATCAGGAGATAATTCAATTCCGCCCTCTAATGGCATTTCGTTTACTACAGGATTATCAGGTGCGTGAGTTGTCGGAGACACGTAATCACGCCTTGCAATCTGCTGATTATAATAATCATCTATCGGTTCTGCTGGTGTACTAAAATCAAGATTAAATGCTGGTAACTGAAAATCATCAAGGTTCAAATCAAAATCTTTACCGATAAACTCTGCAACAGACTGTTTAGTCATTCTGCCATATTGAGAGTTCAAACGAAGTAATAAATCTTTTGCTTCCTTTTCATTCTTTACACTAACATAAACAACAGGAATATCATCAATTTCGGTTCCATTTTCACGCATTATCTGCAATGCTCTTAATCTGCCGTGTCCGTCTAAAACAAGATTTTTATCATTATTCTTCCACACAAAAAAAGGAAAACTGAATCCATACTTTTCAATAGACTTTATGATTTTTTTATAATCTTCATCATTACGGATTTTTAGGTGTCCTTGAAAATCAGACAATTCATCAAGTTTTAATGTTTCGTTGTATGTACAGGTTATTTTTAACTGTTTCAATCTATATCACCTTCACTAAAAGAATTGTAAAGTTGTTCAAGAAAATCGTGCGCATTTATAAATCTAGCATTGTCTAGTTCTACTCCTAGATTGTCTACTAAAGTAGACTTATCGCCAGCGTTTTTGAACACCAAAACAATATAATTTGCATCAACTTCCGATGTCGTGCTTTTATGCATATCTTTGAATTTCTTTGTTGTTGATTCCACCTGTTCTGCTATTTCTGCATACTCATCATCAGTAAGAGAAGAATCTGCAAACATCGATATTTGGTTCTTTTTTGAAAATCCTGTAAGTTCAGAAAAATCAACTTCCTTCATAATTTCGTGTAGTTTATCTTCATCAAAAAATCCCATCGCAGATTGGTTATTAAAAAATATATTTTGCGTTTTTTCATCTTTCTCAGATAAATCTACTCTTGTTACAAATACGTCATAATCATTTTCTTTAGATTTTACATCGTAGTTGTTATCAGCATCCAAAATTGTAATTCTTTGATGACCTGAAACCAAATTACCAGTTCGTTCATTCCAAACAAGTCCACCCATCAACCCCATTTTTGACAGATTTTCTTTTAATTTTCTTTTTGCTTCGGGTGATATTTTTCTAGGATTATACCCAGCAAGATTGATTTGAGAACGTTTTATTTTTACAGGTTCATTTTGTTTTATCACTTTTTAACATCTCACAAGTTTTCAAAAATTTATCTTCCGCAATTAAATACTCAGAATGACAT
>CAVFCO010000184.1:0-3942 GCA_963620955.1 Alistipes senegalensis
ATTTTACAAGCTGTAACTTTTGCGGGCGAATGAGCGTAGCAAAGGATAAAGAAACTCTGTTAAACTTCCTGGAAGAAGAAGGAATAACTTTAACCGATACAGACACCGACACCACCACAGAATAAAAGAGCACGGCGAAAGCCGTGTTATAATGAAATAAAAGACGTAACAAAAGTTACGGAGGAGATGCTTCAGGTCAAAAGTAACTGAATTAAACGCTTATTTAAAAACTGCAAATAAAAAAGATATCGAAACAGTTTTAGAAAAAATAATTTTGTCAGAGCGACAAGAACAAATATTTTCAATGTATTTTCTCAAGAAAAAGAGTATCGATTTTATTGCTGATACTCTTTTTATAAGCGTACGTGTAATTTGTCGTGAAATTAGCATAATCAGAAATAAAATAATGGCAGAATTAAGACAGAATTAAATCATATTTACGGCAACAATAAATATTCTTTTTGATGCATCATACTTACAAAAAGGAGATAAAAATGCCGTTTTATCAAAATCCAATAAACGATTTTTATAGAGCACAATATCCACAACCAATGATGCAATTTCCGCATCAACAACCACAAATTCATTGTCGCTTTGTAACAAACATAGAAGAAGCAAAAGCATCTATGATTGACCCGCTATCAATGAATATCTATCTCGATTCAAGTAATGGGAAAATCTATTTTAAAAAGTTAGGAAATAATGGACAGTCAGAATTTCTATCTTATACAGCAGATGAAAATAACCAACCAAAAATAGACCCATTGAACGAAATAAATGCAAAACTCTCAGCAATCGAAACTTATTTAGGAGAATTAAAAAATGATAAATCCGTTTCAGTTAATGAATCCACAGATGTTAATTCAGCAACAGTTACAAACACGAATCAATCAAATGCAGAAACAGAATCCGCAGGCATTCCAAAAAATGCAGGAATTAACAAGTGGAAAAAATGAAACACAAATAAAAGAAACTGCAATAAATCTCGCAAAAGAACGTGGTGTTGATTTGCAAAAATTTGCAAGTCAATTCGGAATAAGTCTTTAATGAAAAACGAACTGTCAGTTCGATATAAAAAAATTAAAAGGAGGAAATGTCTATGACTATGACAGAAACAGGAAGTTCACCAATCTTTATGGGCGGAAATGACAACTGCGGATTCGGTGGTAACGGTTTTGTTTGGGCATTCTTAATCTTTGCTTTGCTCGGCTTCGGTGGCTTTGGTGGAGGATTTGGAAATCGTGGTATGCCAATGACAGACGGTAATCTTGCTACAAAAGATGATTTGGCTAATCAGTTCAATTTCTCAGCACTTGAACGACAGAACAATGAAATTGTAGCCGAAGTTCGCAACGGAACAAATGAAACTGTATCAGCAATCAAAGATGCAAGTTATAACAATCTTGTAGAAACAAGAGATGTTCGTTCAGCAGTAGCATCAGGTTTTGCAAATATGCAGAACTGTTGTTGTGAAACCCAAAGAGGGATTGATGGTGTAAATTACAACGGTGCAATCAACACAGCATCAATTAACGCTAACACAGTTGCACAAACGCAGAAAATCCTGGATGCGCTAAATCAGAGTAAAGTTGATGCATTGCAGAACAAAGTAAATCAACTTGAATTACAGAGTGCATTATGTGGTGTTGTTCGTTATCCAAATAGTATGTCTTATACAGCAGGAACTTCACCATTCTGTAATTGTGGCGCAAACGGTTACGCATTATATTCTTAATTTTTCCCATTTTGGTGATTATTCCGCTTTTAGCGTGAAATTATTTTATGGGGAAAAGCGATGAGTTTTTCCCTTTATTTTTTCAGGAGATTATATGGCTTGTTTATGTAATTCAAATATTCCACGTATAAGAGCATCATCAATAGCGGTTGCAGACGGTGTAACAACAATAACACTTCCAACATCACCAACTATTGAAAGTGGAAATATTATTGATGTCTTGCTTGCTACAACAATTCCAACAGGAACAGATGGAACTTCGATTTCGATTACAAACGGAACTGTAACAGGAAGTTTAATGAATGGTAATGGTAATTATTTAAGACCATATCCACTTACTAGTAGAACAGTTTTAAGAGTTCAGTATTTAAGCGACCCAGCGCATTTTCAAATAATCAATATTTTTGGAAGGAGGTTTTGTCGTGTCAGCAGTTGATGTATTAAAAATAGATTTTGAAGAAGCGTTATCGCATATAGATTTTTCTAAAGAGTATGACCCATTAAGTAAATCTTTTATGAAAGCATTATTTCTTGGTGAGTTATGGACTGCTACAAAAAATCTTGAAGATGATGTTGATGAAGAATTAAGCGATGCAGAAAATTATTGGATTTTATTTTGTAAAACTGGGGATTCTGTTTATAAAGAAATGGCAAATGATGAATTAAAACACGCTGGAATTTTAATTAAAAAACATCTTTCAAAAACAACAGATGAAAAGCGTAAACATTCTCTAAATGAACAGGAAAAGAAAAGACAAGAAATGTTAAAAATTGTTTCTGTATCAAAAACTGATGATTAAAAGGAGTTTGTATGTTTTCAAAAAGAGAAATTGCAGACAGTATTGTAAAGTTTATTTCAAATGATTTACTTTGTGATATTACAAGTGGGCAATTAAAATTCGTATTATGTGTTGCCAAAAAAGCCTTACACGAAAATCCTGATATTTTAGACGGATTTTTAGACAGTCCGATTGTTGCAAATGTAATTCACGAACAAGATGGCGAATATGATTTAGACATATTTATAAAAACATTAAAGAATGTATTAACAGAATACGAAACGTATTCTGTAGTTATTCCAGCAATTCCAATGTTTGCACCAAAAGAAAATGTTATAAGAATAACAGCAAATGATATTGATAAAATTATGCAGTATTTGAATAAAGATGCATCTGTAGTTACTGAATAATTCGCATATTGTGAAAAATGAAATGGTAGGGTATTATAAACGCAAGAGGTGATTTTCAGGAACTACTCAATTTTAGTACTCGTTGCATTGGCAACAGTTGGAACAACAGAAGTTATTAAAAATCTTGTACAAAAGGGCGGTAAACGTGTTTGGACACTCTCAACTATTGCAGTCGGTGTTTTAATGACGATTATCGCTTTTTATTTGCCTGAGAAGGTTTTGTATGGGATTGTTGGTGTAAGTGGCGCAACAATATTTTACGACACAATTTTTAAGGCATTTGGAAAACTCTTTGAATCGTTGACCGATAGAGTATCATCAGAAACAAAAGAGTAATACAGATGAACAGATTTGATTTTACATCTATACCGACACCTTTTTATGTTTGTGTACTCATTCTAGCAAGTCTGTTTCTTTTTGCGATTGTTGCAATTTCATTTTGGGTTTTAAAAAATCGTGATGTTAAAATCCGTAATTTTGAAGTTGTAACAAAATCGCAAAAAGAACTTTATCAAACAGAAGGTAAAAATACTCTTGATAATCAAACAAGCAACGCACATAACCTGTTAAAAAAGATATGGCTTGATATTTATGATATCGGTCGTAAGCGTTTTAATATAAATGACAATGCAGAATTGTTTTTACTGGAAGATATTGCACATTTGATTGAAAATAAACTCAATTATGAAGTAAAAAACGATTTAACACGCAATCACATTACAGAAAAAGATGATTTTGAATTAACAAAATATTCTGATGCAAAAGCGGTTGGTTATTATCGCTGTGTTCGTGCTTGCCTTTATTCTTATAATATTCAACTTCCAAAATATGATTTACCTGAAATTTTAGATGAAATTTCAGTTGATGATTATAGACGTCTTTTTAATGAAGTCTATTTTAATGCTCGTAAAATTGCTGGAGGAAGTCTGCGATGATAAAAGTAATTCTAGTCTTGTCAGTTGCAATTATTGTTTTGGTTATAAATATTTATATCCTTGCAAAAATTGTAAAAAAGTAC
>CAVFCO010000185.1:0-3894 GCA_963620955.1 Alistipes senegalensis
AATAAATATGGTGCATATTTTTTATAATATCTAAACATCTATAAAATTATAATATTTAACAGAAACTAAGGCAATATCATTAACTTTTGTTATTATTTGCAAACAAAAAGCGGACTTAATGTCCGCCTTTTGTTGATATCTTTAACTATAGATTAGTTAGCACCTCTAGTACCTCTATATCTGCTAGATGTATTTCCGAATAATGTACCGTAATCTACAGTTTTTTTCTTTTTATTTTCTGTTTCTTCAGTTGTAGTTGTTGTAGTTGTTTCATCACCTGTTTCTTCAGAAGCATCATCTTTATCTTTGCCTGTTATAGTGTTGTATGTACTTACTGCACTGTTAGCATCACCCCATAATGATGAAGCCCAACCAGTAACATCGCTCAATTTAACTTTGTCGCTATTGCTTGTATCTGCTTTCCAAGAAGCATTAGCATTGTTACCGTTCAAATCATTATTCTTTTCAGAACCGTCATTTGTTACTGTTCCGTTGCCAGTACCATTTGAACCGTTAGTTGAACCGGAACCGTTAGAACCTCTTACAACTTTATGCTTGATAGCATTACCATTTTCGTCTTTTTTAACAACCGGTGTGCCATTTTCATATTTAATATTACCATTTTCATCTCTTTCGTATACATATTCAGTGCCTTCGTATGCTGTGATACCTAAAGATGTATCAACACCAGCATTTTCTAATAAATTAGCACCACTGTTCATAACACCTAAGCCGTTTTGAATCATACCTAAAGCATCACCTGATTCAACTGCTTGATACATACCAAAACTGCTATTACCGAATGATGCAGCACTACCAACAATATTTGCTGCTTGACCGTCCATAAATCCGGCACCTGCACTTACCATGCTCAAGCCACCAGAAACCATTCCGCTGATATTGCCCTCAATTGCAGCCATTGTAGTATTGAATGTTGCACTTGTTGCTGTTATAACTTTAGATGCAGTTTCAAAGCCTTTAACAACGCCGTCAGTTGCACCTTTAAGAGCACCTAAGCCTTCAGCAAATGACATTGAACTTGCAGCAACTGATAAACCGCTTGATAAAGCACCTTGCCAGTTACCTTGTGCTGCAGCAACACCAGTTAAACCTGCTGAAGCAGCGATTGTTACACCAGTACCAACTTTTTCAGTAACTTCACCAACTGTATGAGCAGATTGACCTGCCGAGTAAATACCTGAACCGGCACCAGTTAATGCTGCTCCACCACTAGTTGTACTAACACCTGCCCCAGTTGTTGTACCACCAGCAGCAGTGATTGGAGTACCAATACCAAACAATGCACATAATGGAGCACCAATTGATGTTAAGGCTGCACCAATGCCTGAAATTGTTGCACCTAAGCCTGAAATTGTACCACCACTTGCATTCATTGCTAAGCCTGTACCCATCAAGCCTGCACCAACAGTTTTTGTTGCAGTACCTGCTAATTTTGTATATTGACCATATTCATTTGCTTGAGTTAAAACTTGAGTAGTTTTATCTAAGCCTGACATTTGGTCAGTACCTTCTTCAACCAAGGCATTTGCATTATCTGTATTTGTTGTAACTGTTTCTGTTCTTGTTTCAACATCTTCATTAACTGTAGTAGTTGTTGTTGTAATATTTTCAGATGCAGTTTCTTGTCTGCCGTTTGCAACGTCCATTTTTGCTTGAATTTCTGCCATTCTTGTTGAATAATCATTTGTTACAGCACTGTTATCTGATGAACCTGTACCGCCTGTTGTATCTGCAGGAGTTTCAGTTGTTACTGGAGTTGTTGCAGCAGGAGCATTTTGTGAAGCAGGTGTTCCTTGGTTTGGATTTGTACTTGTAATGATACCACCTCTAGCCGCAGACTTTTTAGGAGCATTTGCAGGTGCAGTTTGTGGTTGAGCATCAGCACCAGTTGTTAATGAATAAGCACTTTTTGTGCCGGCACCAGTACCGTCAAATGCAGAGTTTACAACTCCAACCATACCGTCAGACGCAGGTGCAGGTTGAACTGCCGGAGTTCCACCTGCAGAATCTCCCGTGCTTGCTTCAACTTCTGCATTTAAGGCTTCTGCTTCTTCATTTAGTGCTTCAATTTCTTCACTGATACCTTCAAATTCTTCTAAAGCAGTGTTCATATCTTCAATTGTTGTATCTGAATCTTCTGTAAATGTTTCAAATTCTTCATCAATTGTTTCACCTAATTCAGTGAATTCTTGAGTTTTTGTTTGAGCAACTTCTGAAGATTGACCCAAAAGTTCAGTTTCTGCATCTAATTCTTCTGCAGACATGCCTTGAGAAGCACTGTTTTGAGCATCTTCTGCTTGAGAATTTACAGAATCTTGTTCATCTAAACCTCTATCTACTTCATCTGCTGCATCATTGATATCACCTTGAGCACCTTTAATTTCAGTTTTGGCAGTTTTTACATCTTCGCCACCTTTGATAACATTGCTACGTTGAGAACTGCTTAAAACTCTAACACCAAAAACTTTTTTGTTAGCAAGTTTTTGAGCATCAAACTCTTCTGGTTGTTTTAATTGGATGTTACGTAAATTGTTTGCCATGTTATGCTCCTTATAAACATTTTACTGTTTATGTTATCGACATCAGTCGTTTAAACTTTAATTAATCTCTAAAAATATTACATAAAATTTACATAAAATTTATCTTATATAATATCCTCAATTATATAAAAACATTTTGCAAAAAAAAATTGCCTAATTCTGATATTTTTTTTATTTGTGTTATAATTTTTAACATAAAAGAGGTATGAGGAATTAAAATGTCTATTCTACTTGAACAAAAACAAGCATTAATTGCAGGCGATGGACAATTACCTGTAAAAATGGCAGAAGGTGCTACAAAAAACGGTTTAGAGGTTGTTTGTATTTCACTTTCTAACGATAATTATAAAGATTTGAAAAAAGTTTGCTCAAAAGTTTACTCTTGTGCACCTGGAGAAATTTTAAAAATTAGAAAAATTTTACAAGATGAACAAATAAAACAATTAACATTTTTAGGCAAAGTTCACAAAGGACTTATCTTAAGACGTCCTAAATTCGATTCAAGAGCATTGGAATTAATCAAATCTGCAAAAAGATTAAACGATGACCAAGTTATGATGCTTGTTGTTAAAGAACTTGAAGACATTGGAGTTACAGTTTTAGACCAAACTCTATTTATCAAAAATTTAATGATTCCAGCAGGTGTTTTAGGAGAATACAAACCAACAGAAGAACAAATCAACGATGTTCAATACGGCTATAGCATGGCCAAAGAAATGGGCAAATTAGACGTTGGTCAATCTGTTGTTATTAAAGATAAAATGATTATGGCAGTTGAGGCTATTGAAGGTACAGATAGATGTATTGAACGTGGCGGAAGAATTGCAAAAAAAGGCGGAGTTGTTGTAAAAGTTGCAAAACCTGAACAAGACAAACGTTTTGATATTCCTGCAGTTGGACTTAGAACTTTAAAAACAATGAAAAAATTCCACCTTTCAGTTCTTGCTGTAGAAGCAAACGAAACAATCATTGTTGAACAAGAAGAAGTTGTTAAATTCGCAAACAAAAATAAAATAGTTATCATGGCTGTGTAATATGAAAAAAATATTTATTATTACTGGTGAATATTCAGGCGATATGCATGCTTCAAATGTTGCAAGACATTTAATGGAGATGAATTCAGATATCCAAATTGAAGCAATTGGCGGAGAAAATCTTAAATCGCTTGGTATAAAACTATTTTCTGACCACTCAAAAATGAGTGCTATGGGTTTGACTCCAAAAATCATTTGGAATCATTTAACTTTAGGTGCAAAATTAATAAAATATTTAACTAAAGAATATAAACCTGACTTAGTTTTATTAATTGATTATGGTGTATTTAACCTAAAAA
>CAVFCO010000186.1:0-3803 GCA_963620955.1 Alistipes senegalensis
GGGGTAAGAGATAGTAATAACGCGACTTTTAGACTTTACGATTTAAAATCTAATTGTTAATTATCTGGTAGTTTGGCAAATGTAAAAAGAGAGTGTTAATGTAGTAGGGGTGCTTATTTGAGGGGGTTCAGTGAGGTTTGGCAAAAGTACTAAATACTACCAAAAAAGTATCAAATAAGTATCAAAAAAAGTAAGTCCTTTTTTATAGGTTATACTTGAAATGCAGGTATATTTTAATCTTAGATACTTACTTAATTTGGTAGTAAAGGTCGGACATTTATATAAACAAAGGTCGGACACGTTTGAAATTCAATAAATACATATTGTTTAGGGTATTTTAATAAAAAATAAAAGGTTGGACAAATTACAAAGGTTGGACAAAATAAATGTCCAACCTTTTATATGTTAATTTTTTACTCAATAAGATTATATTTAAAAAGGATTTAAAATTGTTTTAAATCCTTTTTTTATTGTGTTTAAATTAAGTTGAATTTATTTACATTCATTTTTGCCCCCTGTTAATAGTCTGCGATTTCTTTTTAATTGAATATTTTCTTCTTGAAGTTGCTTTACTACTGGTAAAATTTCTTCTATTAAATTCTTAATTTTGTAATGCCCATATTGCATACAAGTCTTGTTATAATCAGAAATTTCATCTTCGCAATTGTGGCAATATTTGCTACAATCATCTGTATGAACAGTCATGCAAGGTGCTGTAGTTGAAATTTTTGAAATAGTGTAAACCTCTTTAATTTGATTTTTTAACCTTTTAAAGTTTGACATTTTACCTCCTTAAAATAATGATAACTGTTGATTTATAACGGTTTTATATTCTTCTTTAATATTTGTTCCTTGCAGTGCATCACGTTTCATCTGTTCGTAAATTTTTTGCCGTTGTTCCCAAGTTTCAAAATCTGGATACTCTTTATATTTAGCCATATCTTGACCGCACCAACTACAGTAATTTGCACGTGCAGAAAATATTTGGTCGCATTTTGCACAATATTTTTCCATTATTTTTGTCCTTTAAAATCTAGGCTTAATTGTCCCTCAACTGGTACATTTACCTTTGCATCTTTCAAAAATTCACGAATTCGTGCTTCAGTAAAATTATACTTACGTGCTAAATATCTGATTGATTCTGCAGTTCCGTCAAATTCTGCCTTTAATAAACGTTGTCTTAAATAATAAAATGCTCTTGACGGCACTTGAATTTGACAACCTGCATAATTTTCTAATAATGATACTGCGACTTCTTTTCCGCACAGTTCGTAAATTTCTCTAAAAGTGCTGTTTGGCATATCATCAATTGTGATAATATCGATATCGAAGTCGATAAATTGTGTTTTAATGATTTTTCCCATAATAATTGACCTCATCAGTTAATGCTCTACATTAAGACGGTGCTTTGCACCGTTTCGGACTTGTTATTTTTGGGTTAAAGTTGCCGCTATTTTTTCAAAATTAGGCTCAATTCGAAGTTTATCTTCTTTTTTAATTGTAATTCCTGCTTTGAGTAGAGTGTTTTCGTCAACATCTGCCAAATCCTTTTATTGCAAAATTTACACCTGCAAAAAATAATGTATTGATGTCTTTTAACGTAATTGAGCCTTTTATTTCTTTTGAGCCACTTTGTAAATTTGCATTGGCAACACGTTTTGCTTCGTCCAAAGAATTGCATTTTATATTTAATTTTAATGTGTCAGTTCCTTGTTTACGTTTAGCCGTATAACTTACAGTCTTTTTTGTTTTTGCATTAAAATATTGGACTCTGCAAGCCTTGTAAACTTTTGTATTTGTATCTACAAGTCGCAATTCTGTGATATCTTCTCTATTTAGAGTGAATGAAGCATCTGAATTTGTTAATGTATCAATTTTGGTAAAAGTTAATAAACCGTCAGTTAACTTAAATACGTAACCATAAATTTTACTAATACGTCTTAAAAAGGCTAAATCACTCTCATTGACTTGGTTTACTCTTCCAACATTTACATTGCCTTGTTCTCCAACAACTTTGAAACCGTAAATATTTCCAAAATATTTGGCAATTTGAACTAAAGTTTTATTATTGAAATACCTTGTATTAGAGGTTCTTACAGGACTATTTGAAGTTGCGGCTAAACATCTTATGTCTAAAGTATCTCCGTCAACAGAAAATGTCATTTCTGGTTCATCTACTGTAAACGTTCCAAATTTAACCTGCGTTTTAGTACCTTTTAAACCTGCTTTAAATGTAAACTTAGAGCCTTTTTTTATTTGCCAATCACGTTGAAATTTTTTGTCATTATCTTTTAAATGCAAAGTCAATTCGTCGCTTTGTTCTTCTTCATAATCAACGTATGACACAGACTGAAGATATTTTGAAAAATCTTTTGTAACGTCTTTATTATTGTATTTTAAATCTATTTCAATCTGTCTTACGTCAGTCATTTTTACCTTTCTTTCAACCAAATTGGCAAATTGTTTGTGTTTGTATCGTCTTCTTTTACTGGGATTCTTATTTCAATACCCTCATCTAACATTGGCTTGATTGCCACTTGAGGATTTGCGTTGATGATATCATCATAATCAAAGGTGTTACCTCTGAATTTAACTGCGATTGTATCCCACCTATCGCCATATTTTGTTGTGTACATATAATATTTTGTCATTTTCTAATCCTTTTATCTATTATTCTCAGTAATATTTTCTATAATTCACCTTTTATCATTTTTATTTTTCGTTTATGTGCTTCTTCAAAGTAATGAGTAACTACGTCGTAAGATAAGTCATCTACTTGAAACTCTTTAAGCATAAATTCACGTTGTGGCATATTTTTTTCGTCCATTCCAAAATTGTGAATTGCAGCATATTCTTTAGCCGTACCGATTGTAAGAGATGTTTTATCTATTTTACTGGTGAAAGATTTACGCAAATCGCCACTTGCTTCAAGAATTTTTTTTCCAACACCATACATTTTTATCTTTTGTTTGTTGTATTTTTCGCTTAATTCTTGCCATTTTTCGCCTGATTCTAAGCCCTCAGTGTCGAAATTGTCATCTATTATGTTCAAAATAGTTCTTCTCAAACGTCTGAATAAGGGCTTTAAATCTCCAAAAATTTCTTGAACATCTTTCATTTGTTTTTCAAACAAATCAAGTCCGTGTATTTCAGCCTTAAACATTTCTGCCATATTTTAACTCCTCTGAAATCACGTCAACAACAGCAACAATAAAGGCTATTGGTATTATTAAAATGTGAAGAATTTTGTTTATAAATTTTTTCATAGGGTTGAAATCCTTTCAGAAATGTGTAATAATGGTATCAGATAGAATAAACGAGAGTCCAAATAAATCGAACATGGCTAGGACATTGTGCCGGTTATACAGGAGGTGGCGTACCTGCCGTTTATTCTATTTTTTTATATATTGAATTATTAAAAGAATTTTTATAATTTACTCTAGCAGTTGTACCAATATAATTTACAGGTCTTCTTTTACTGTTAATGTTTATTCTTATTGCCACTTTTATGCAATCTCGATTGTCAATAATTTCGTCTTTTGGTAAGAATTTAATATAACTAATACTCAAATCTTTCGTATTTAACAAAATTTCATCAGGCTTTTTAATAATTTCATTAATTCTTAAGAATTGAGTTTCTGTTAATCTTTGCTTTGCAACTTTTCTTTCTGCCAAAGAATGATAAACCTGTCTATCTTCAAAAACTACAACAGGTGTTTTTAATCGAATATTATTTTTTTCTAAGTATTTAATAATTGTAGGTGTAAACCAAGTTAGTGGTAGTTCTATACCTCTACTTTTAT
>CAVFCO010000187.1:0-3633 GCA_963620955.1 Alistipes senegalensis
AAAACTGGATAAGATACAGATATTTCAATCTGTGCCTTATCCAGCCCTTTGTTTCCTTGAACAAATTGCCCTCCGACAATAAATCTGAGGTCAGTGTAACAGAACGCTATTTTTATGTCAAGGGGTAAAATAAAAATAAAAAAAATCTTATTTTTTAGGTATTGTATTTATAACTACAGGGTTTGAGTTGTTTGACAAGATAATTTTATTCTTTATAATTGTAAAACAGATGAAATGATAAGAAGGAGTGTGTATGAAAAAGTTGTTGTGCTTACTGTTAAGTTTTTCAATAACAATAGCACCAGTTTTTGCTGAGTCAATTTACATAAATCATAAAGGCTCAAAACACGGTATAATTGATTACAATGCTGAACCTCAAGAAATTTTACCTGCTATGTATGATGGAATTTCAAATAAAGGTGATTATAGATATATATTAACTAAAAATGGAAAATATGGCTTTTTTGATGCTAAAAGACGGCTGATGATTGTGCCTGTAGAGTGCGACAGTATTAGAGTTTACGAGAATAAACTATTAATAGAAAAATCTGGCAAGTTTGGAGTTGTTGATTTAGATAATCAAAAAACAATTTTACCAGTTGAACACGAATATATAAAAATTCAAAATGACACAATATTAGTAGAACAAAATAAATTGTTTGGTGTTTTTGATGCCCAAACTCAAAAATTTGTGCTTCCTATAAAATATCAAAAAGCCAATCTATTTAGCGATTATATCGTTGGGATATGCGTAAATGACAAATGGGGTATTTTTGATATAAGCAAAAACAAACAAACCTTACCAAATAAATATGACGAGATTACAAAAGCAATAAATATTGGTCTTATTGTAAAAAAAGATGGTAAATATGGCGTTTATGACTATACGAACAATGAATTTGATTTACCAATTGAATATGATGAATTAACATACGTTTATGAAAATATCTATGTTTTTAAAAAGAATAATAAATATGGTGTTTGTTATACTGCAACAAATTATAATCCAATATTAGTTCCGCTAGGATTGGATAAGATTAGTGAGTTTGATTATTCAAGAAAATTATTGCAATTAGAAAAAAATGGATTAATAGGGCTATATAATCTTGAAAAGAGGGAATATAGTTTACCTGTTGAATATTCGACTTTATATTATCTGAATGAATATCTATATATTGTTAAAAAAGACAATTTATGGGGTGTATATAATTCTATTGATAAGGCATTTAGTGTTCCTCTTGAGTATGATGATGTTACGGCGTTAATGAATAAAACTTATAGAGTAAAAAAAGATAATAAATTTGGACTTTATTCTGCGGATAAGCAAAAATTAATTTTGCCTGTTAAGTATGAAGATTTAAAATATGATGAAATTGAGAAAAATAACAATGTTTGCCTTGTAAAAATTAATGGTAAATGGGGTGTTATTAACCTAAATGCAGAGGATTTTATTGTTCCGCCTCAATACGACTCAATAGATGTTGTTCAAGGACTGATTAATAGAGATGTTTTGTACAAGGCTGAAAGTGGTAAAAAGTCAAAACTTTATACAAATGACGGCAAAAAACGTTCAGTTGTTGCCAATGTTGTAAAAACTACAAAAGATACAATCGGACTCATTATTATTGCACCATTTGTAGTTGTCGGTGTAATTTTATGTGCTCCGTTTATTTTGGCAGGTTGGGTTGTAGTTGGTGGAATAATTAAGGCTGCAAGTTAATTGACCTAATTAACGCAAAAAAAAGCCACCTAATCGGCGGCTACTAGACTTGGGGAGGAGGTAAGTAAACCTTTCGGTTTCTTATGCTTTTTATATCGCTCGTCAAAAAAATAACTTTATACCTTTTTTGCATATCTCCTCCAAATGGTTTATGTTAAAATTCTTATATGGATAAAATTGTTGAAAAAAATATTAATGGGTTAAAGGGTGAAATTGTTATCCCTTCTGATAAATCGCTTTCTCATAGAGCAATTATGTTAAATTCGATTGCACGTGGTGAGGCGAAAATTGAAAACTTTTCAAAAGGTGCAGATTGTCATTCGACTTTGAATTTGTTCAAAAATCTTGGAGTCGAAATTGATTTTAAAAGTGAACAATCTTTGGTGTTGAAGTCTAAAGGTAAATTAACCGCACCAACAAGTGATTTGAATTGTGGTAATTCTGGAACTACAATGCGTTTGGTTTCAGGAATTTTAGCTGGTCAAAGTTTTAATTCGGTGTTATTTGGTGATGAAAGTCTTTCAAAACGTCCGATGAAACGTGTTATTGAGCCGTTGAGTTTAATGGGTGCAAAAATTGACTCTAATGAATTTAAAGCACCGTTGAAAATTTACGGTCAAAATCTTCAAGGGATTGATTATATTTCAAAATTGGCTTCCGCTCAAGTTAAATCTTGCATTTTGCTTGCTGGCATGAATGCAAATGGCAAAACAAGTTTTACAGAACCTTATCAATCAAGAAATCACACAGAATTAATGCTTGAGTATTTGGGTGCAAATATTTCTTGCGAAAAAGAAAAAACAACAATTGAAAAATCTGAACTTACTGCAAAAAATATGAATATTTGCGGTGATATTTCATCTGCGGCATTCTTTATTGTTGCAGGTTTAATTGTTCCAAAATCAGATATTATTTTAAAACATGTCGGTCTAAACCCTACAAGAACAGGTATTTTAGACGTTGTTCAAATGATGGGCGGAAATGTTGAAATTTTGGATAAAAAACTTGAAGCAAACGAAGAAGTTGTCGACATTAGAGTTCAATATTCAGATTTGAAAGCATGTGAAATCTCGGGAAGTTTAATTCCTCGCCTTATTGATGAAATACCTGTAATTGCAGTTATGGCAACACAAGCAGAGGGTACTACAATAATTAAAGATGCTCAAGATTTGAGAAATAAAGAATCGGATAGAATTACCGCAGTTGTTACAGAATTGAGAAAATTCGGTGCAGAGATTGAAGAAACACCTGACGGTATGATTATATATGGCAAAAAAGCATTAAAAGGTGATTGTGAAATTAATACATATCATGACCATAGACTTGCTATGAGTATGTATGTTGCAGGATTGATTTCTCAAAATCCTGTGCAAATTAATGATTTTCAATGGGTGGACATTTCATTCCCTGAATTTGAAAATCTTGTATTTCATTTGCAATAATCAAAAATATGTTTCTGAATAGCGGTTTGCTTTAACAAACCGCTATTCTTTGTTACAAATGTAAATAGATGTTCAAAATCGCAAAATGCTATACTATATATAATTAGAAACTACATCAATCAGCAATGTAAATAGGTCATAAATACAGATAAAATCTATAAATTTTAAAAAGCACATTACAATATCTGTACTGTGCTTTTTTATTGCAAAAATAATGTTTCAAAAGACAAAAAGAATTATAAAATGCATTTTAACTAAAAATAACCATGACATGCCAAGAACTTTTGTGAATTGGAAATCTTGCTTATTGTAAAAGAATACATGAAATGATTTTTTGTAACAGACCGTTTGAGTATTTTGTTAATCGTTTTTCATTTTAAACATTATTTTTAACTATAAATTTATACTTAAAGCCCAAAATGGTTAAAACTTTTCGTTTATTTTCTTTTACTCGACGACCATGTTTATACT
>CAVFCO010000188.1:0-3590 GCA_963620955.1 Alistipes senegalensis
GTAAGGAAAAAGGAAAAAATAGAACTTAGGCGATAGAAATATCGCCTTTTTTTTGTGAAAAAATTAGGAGTTTTCCTCTGAATTTTCAAAAGAATTTTCGAGTTCTAAAATTTCTTCATCAGAAAGGTTTTGCAGTATTTCTGCTCCTTTGTTGATGTCTTTTAAAATATTTTTTCCTGTTAATAATCCTAAAATTTCTAATAGCATAAGATTATTTTTTTAATTCTCCAGTTTTGTAAATAAAATAACCCTCATAATTATAACTTGCATCAATACCTTTCATATAAACAGTTATATTATTTATTTCTGAAGTAAGAGCATTTCTTAAAAGTTCTTTAATTTCAACTGTTTTAATAGGACTACGTTCCATTGCAAGCAAATAATCTTCTTTATCTACATTATTCCAGTCAACAACTTTGCTAATTTCTTTTTTCAAAATTAAATCTAACCAAATACGAGTACTTCTACCATTCCCCTCTCTGAAAGGGTGAGCAATATTCATTTCTACATATTTATCAATAATTTCCTCAAAAGTTGATTGAGGCATATTATCAATGTGTTCTAGTGCGGGTTTTAAATACATTAACGGAGCAAATCTAAAATTTCCTTTTGCCAAATTAACATCTCTTATTTCACCTGCAAAATAATAAATTTCATCAAATAAATATTTATGAATTTTAGATAAAGAACTAAATTTTCCAACTTCAAGAGAATCAAGAATGTTGTTTTCAAAAAGTTCTAGGGCTTTAGTTTTACTTATGCGTTCTTCTTCTCGAGCAAGTTCAGCAGAATCAGTAATGTTAAGTTTGTTTTTTAAAACCATAAATACCTCTTTTTATTATTTTATCATAAAAGAACATTACAAAAAATATTCAAAATGTTAATTAGCACAAAACATTATTATATATGCCTAAATCTGAGATTTTTCAACTTCGCAACCTAAAAATTTCAATAATAAGTTATAATTATGTTACAAAATTGATTAAAATTTTAAAAAGTGATATATTAGACACATGGAGAAACTAATTACAATCTTAAAAACTGTAGGATATGTTGTAATTGTTTTAATACCATTTTTTATTGTGCTAGAACTTCTTAGAACTTTGCATATCCCGTCATATTTAAAATATATTACCGTTGTTGCGTTCGTAATAGTTATTATTAGAGTATTAATGAATTTAAAATATTTTCTTAAAAAATAAAAGAGGATTTAGTCCTCTTTTAAAATTTGGGTGTGGTGGGGGTCGAACCCACGACCAATTGATTAAGAGTCAACTGCGCTACCACTGCGCCACACACCCGAAATATTTAGTTTTAATTTGCTGAGCAGTGGTATCGCCTACGCTACCACCCTCTCAAAAAACAATTCACAGGATTGTTTTTTGGGGTAGAGTGCCACACACCCGTAAATCATTTAGTTATGTCTTTATTCTAGCATAAAACAACTTTTATGAGCAAGTTTTAATTTAGTCGTTCATTTATTTGATGAACTTATAGCAAAATTTGTTATAATAATTTTATGCTTGATACTCAAAAAATTTTGGAATTATTTAACACAGCACTTGATTACAAAAACAAGGGCGAGTTTGAAAAATCTGCATTTTATTATGAAGAAGTTTTAAAACTTACAACCCAACTTCCTGAAGTTTATTTTAATCTTGCGTTTGTTTATATTGATTTAGACCGTCAAGAAGATGCGATAAAATGTTTAAATAAATTTTTAGAACTTGAACCAAATGACACAGAAGGACATTTTTTCTTAGGTTCAGCATATTTTAAAACAAAAGATTATGTAAAAGGATATCCTTATTTTGAACACAGAATTAGTCGTTCGCATGCAATTCAAACTCAATTAAAATTATACGGTGATATGTTTACGCATATTCCATTTTGGCAAGGCGAAGATTTAACTGACAAAGTTATTTATGTCTATTACGAAGCGGGTTTAGGCGATACTTTGATGTATTATAGATATATAAAATTACTTGAAAAACGCTGTAAAAAGGTATATTTTAAACCTCAAGTGTCATTACTTTCTTTGTTTGCCGAAAATAGAAACAATGCAAAAATTGTTATGCGTTTGAATGAAAGAATTTCTAAAGAAGCGGATTATCAATGCCCAATAATGAGTTTACCTTATTTCTTAGGTTTAAACAACGAAACAATTTTTTATGCAAGTGAGGGATTTTTAAAGGCTGTTCCTAAAAAATCTCAGTGGTACAAAGATAAATTTTTCAATAATGATAAATTAAAAATCGGTATAAAATGGCAAGGCAATACGTTAATCGGTGGCGAAAGAGCAATGACTGCCGAAAGTTTTGCCAAAATTTTTGAACTGCCAAATTCTCAAATTTATTCAGTGCAAGTTATGGACGGCTCTAATCAGTTAAAAAATTTGCAAGAAAAATTTAATATTATCGACTTGGGATATACATTTAAAGACTTTTCTGACACTGCAGGTGCAATGGATAATTTAGACATTGTAATTTGTAATGATACATCAGTTGCTCACTTGGCAGGTGCGATGGGCAAAAAATGTTATGTAATTTTGCCTAAATATTACGATTGGCGTTGGCACATGGATATTTCAAAATGCGATTGGTACGATAGTATAAAACTTTATCGTCAAAAAACAACTTGGGAAGAAGTTATCTCAAGAATTTATGACGATATTAAATGCGATTTGGGTTAAAAATGGCAAAATATATAAAGAAATTAACTAAAAAATATACAAAAAGACTAACTTATTTAATTTTTGCAATTATTTTGAGTGGAATTTTTTATATTTTGAATTTATATGGCTATATTCCGTCAGATTTGTTTGATTTTAATACTGATAACACTAAAACTTCTTATACTAATAATTCTAGTGAAACAAGCGGACATAAACACAGTGAGGCTGCGTATCAAGAGGTTTGGTGTAAGGCTCATAATGGGATAAAAGAATATAAAAACAGAGATTACACACGAGTTGATTGTTTGACAAAAACCAATGCTGTAGAATTTGATTTTGCAAAAAAATGGGCTGAAAGTGTTGGACAAGCCTTGCACTACCAACTTATGACAGGTAGACGAGGAATGGTTGTTTTGATTTTAGAAAAACCAAATGAAAAGTCGACATATTATAAACGAGTTGAAGCATTGGCAAAAAAATATGATTTTGATGTTGAATATATGACCCCACAAGACTTGCACCTAAACGAAAACGGCGAATGTATCGTTAAAAAATGCAAGTGCCATAAAAAGTAAATTTTCCACAAAATTTTAGATTTCAATTAACAAAAGAAGAATATGCCTTTTTGACATCGCAATTTGCGATATCAAAAAACAAGGCGGTCGAAGATATTTTCCTTATGCTTTTACAGAACAAGGTGTAGCAATGTTATCTTCAGTTTTAAATTCTGAACAGGCGATTCAGATAAATATCCAAATAATGAATACATTCGTTCAAATGAGAAATTACGTTTTAAATAAATCTGATAAAACAAAAGAAATTGAAGAGTTAAAAACAATGTTGTTATTGCATATTAAAAATACTGACAATAAATTTAAACAAACTGATAAAACAATCCAAAATATAATTAATGTAT
>CAVFCO010000189.1:0-1124 GCA_963620955.1 Alistipes senegalensis
CTCTAATTTTACTATACTTGAGGTGTTAGTGTTGCGATTACTTCTTGAACGCACTCAATTACAATTCCGTTGGGTTTCACCCAACCTACAAATTTTGCCCCTTGCGTCATGCCGGATTTATTCCGGCATCTTTTACACAACTTGATGACCCCGCAACAAGTGCGGGGTGACGGCTCCAATGACAAAATTTCACGTCATGCCGTATTTATTACGGCATCTTTTATTCAACTTTAAGATACCGCAATGCGTTCTCTAACGTTCACTTATGCGGTATGACGGATAATGACAACTTACGGCTTTCGCCCTACCGAAAATTGATTTGAAATATTGCTTCGCTCATATGTATATAAAATCGCCCTCACGTTAAATACAACCGTTCACAAACAAAACGAAAATTCAACATTTCCGTTTATGTTTGTTCACCTTTCGCTTCGCTCATTGCTCTGTTCGGGCGACAAAAAAAAGCCACCGTATGGTGGCTGATAATTTGGTTTTTTGGTTTTGGTTATTTTTGGTTTGGTTTTATTTTTTAAATCTTGAGAAAAAGTTTGATACACTATTCTTAGCAGAACTTAAACCATTCATTACGGCTTGAGTTTTGTCAGAATTTTTAAACACATCAATACATTTTTTACCTTTTTTAATTCCTACAAAAGCAAGTGTTGCAACGATTACACCTGTTGCTACTTTTTTTAGAAAATTAGTATCTGAAAATTTTGCCTTCGCTTTTGATGCGAAACTATCTGTCTTAGGTTGACTTTGCATTTGTACACCACCCAACATTTGTGGGTATTGCACACCACCAGCATTTGAATTTAAGTACGCTGCAGCATCAAAATCTAAAACACCAGCGTTCATTAAATAATCCATTGAATGTGGTAATGTCATAACCTAACCTTGAATTCCTATACTAACATTTTTATAAAGTATTTTTTTATAAAAAAATTGCCTATTAATTTTTTATTTGTTAAATTATATTACGTAATGATTAATTTTTTGAACAAAAACAAATATTTTTTACTAACAATTTTACTCTCTGTAATTGTAGTTATTGCTACGTTTGAGCAAAATGTTGGTTTAATTATTGACTGTCTCAATTTTGTTCTATTTATGCCAATGCCTAT
>CAVFCO010000189.1:1134-3341 GCA_963620955.1 Alistipes senegalensis
TATTGACTGCGGTAGAGAAGCATATTATCCTCAAGAAATTTTAAACGGAAAAATTCTATACAAGGATTTATTTAATATTTATTCTCCATTCGCATATCTTTTTAACGCACTTTTGTTCAAAATTTTTGGAATTAATCTAAAAGTTCTCTGCATAGCAGGTTCATTGTGTGCAGTCGGAATTGTTTCAACCATTTTTCTATTAACAAAGAAAATCCTAAACGAACAAATCGCTTTTTCTATAAGCATTTTCACAATTGCTATAGGATTAGTTCCAACTTATTTATTTAATTATATTTTTCCATACGCATTCGCTGTAACCTACGGCTTGCTTGCGTTTTTAATATCTTTGTTATTTTTAGTAAATTATATTAATTCAAAAAACAATATATTTTTATATATAAGTTTATTCTTTGCAGGACTTTCTGTTGATTGCAAATATGAGTTTATTCCGTACTTATTGGTTTACTTGCCTGTATTATACGTTTTAAAACCGAAATTTAACACAATGTTTATCGGATTTCTATTTCTCTGTATGATGCCGGAAATGAGTTTTGCATACCTTTTTGCAAAAGGTTTAACTTTTTCTGATTTGCATAACACTTTAAATATTATTATTAACATGTCGCACACTCAGACATTAAAATATTTTTATATGAATTTTGGAGTTTTTCCTAACAAAGAAACTCCTATCGCTTTAATTACAACATTTTCCGCTTTAACAATACCGTTTTTTGTTTATTTAATTCCAATTTTATTCAAAGAAAAAATAAAAAATCCTGTAATAACAATAATTCTTAGTTATTTAGGAATTTGTTTAATGATTTTGTTCAAAAACGTTACTGCAAGAGATATTTATATGGCTTTGCCGTTGGTTTTACTAGTTGCATCGCTTATCAATTACAAGAAAATAGTCAAAAATATAAACGTTTTTGTCGTAATTACAAGTATATTTTTAGTTAGTCTAAAAGTTTTTTGGGGAATTTTCATAAACTTTTATGGAAATTACTATTTGCCAATAATATTAATTGCTTTGGCATTTTTATTCAAAGATAAATTCACAGAAAAAGAATGGGATTCTATCGCATCTTATGTGTTAGTTTTGGCTGTTTTGACTGGATTAGTTAACTTTAAAATGCTATTTACAAAACCAGTCGTTGTAGAAACTCCAAAAGGTAAAATTCACGTAGGCAAAGTTTATCACACTACAAATCAATTAGTAGAATTTATACAAAATAACACTAAAAAAACTGATAAAATAATCATTTTACCAGAGGGAATGATGATAAATTTCTTGACTGATAGAAAAACCGATGATTTTTATAATTCATTTATTCCTTTGTACGAAGAAACATTTGGTTATACAGCATTCAGCAAACATTTTGAAAAAAACATGCCAAATTATATAATTTTTAACAGTTGGGACACATCTGATTACTACTTTAGTATGGTTTGTGATGATTATAATTTTGATTTTTGTAGTTTTATCGGAAAATACTACAAAGAAAAAATCAAGATATCAGACGGTTTCACCTATGTTGTATATGAAAGAAAATAATACCCCTTGACGAATTTTGTAAACAATTGTAAACTTTTCATGACTTTTATCATAAATCATTAAACTTTTAACAGAAGATAGCCGATATATTTCATGTCGAAAGTCGAAAAGGGTAGAAAATATGGCAGATATGTTAAACAATAATTTGAATAACAATGCTTTTCAAAACGGAAGTAATAACTTACGTCCGTCAAAACCTTTTGGCTTGAACGTAAAAGTTCCAGAAAGAACTTTAAAACAAATCGGCGAATCAATTAAAACATCAACAACTTCAGGTGTTACAAACATCTTTAATTACTTAGAAAAAAATGAAAAAGTTTTTGATGGCACAGTTACAAAACAATTAGACAATTTGTTTGTACAAGATTTCAACACAAAACAAATCCTAAAAGCCGCAGATAAAACTGCTGGTCACAAATTTGAAATGGATATGTAATCAAATTTTATTAAATTTCCTTATTCCTTATTCCCTATTAAATTTTATTCAAAGCCTAACATTAAGTTAGGTTTTTTATTGACTAAAATTTATTTAAAATCAAATACGCCCTACCGAAAATTGATTTGAAATATTGCTACACTCATTATTCTGCTCGGGCTAAAGAAAAACCACCCAATGGGTGGTTAAATTTTGAATTAATAATTGAGAGAGAGA
>CAVFCO010000190.1:0-3262 GCA_963620955.1 Alistipes senegalensis
CCCTAATTGAGAATTAATTTCATTAATTTTTGATTGCAAATTTTTGGCTTCAATTTTTGATTTTAACAATTCATCTGCACACTGTTCTAATTCTTCAGCCTTAATATCGTCAAAAGTCTTATAATAAGGTCTTGCAAGATTTTGCAACTCAATAAAAAGCCTTTTTATTTTAACTTCGCATTCAAAAAGTTCTTTTTGTGTTTCGCTTAATTCCATTTTTAATTGCATAATTACAGGATTAATCATTGTTTTCTCCTTGTTCCTTTTTATTGTTAAAACGTTTAATGTAAGGACACCACTGATTATTTACAATTCCGTCGTGGATTTTTTGAAGCATAGATGAATTGTATACATTTGATTCAATCAATTTGTTGTACAATTCAAAAATTTTGTTCATAAAATCAGACTGTTGTTTAATAAGAGCCTCAATACTGCTTTTGTTAAACTGAAGCACTAAATAAAAAGCATAAAACATTAATGCACAAACTCCGCATTCTTTTAGCAGCGGTGATGATAAAAGTTCATTAATCATAAAACCTCTTTTTTGTTGAATATTACACTATTTTAGGATTTGAAGAACATTTTTATATTTTTTTGTATGTTCTATCGCAAAATCCAATTTCCCATAATTTACCCTTTTTAAAATTAAATATCTAATATTGATAAGAATATTATTAGCCTTATTAAAAAAAGTATTGGCAGTATTAGAAGAGTTTTTCAAAAAGGGTTATTCTTGGTTCATAAGTTCGGTGAAACACTTAAAAAGAAAGGGTTTTTAATGCTATGTCAAATTTTTAAAACGGGAAAACACAAAGACAGTAAAGGACGTGTTCACGATTGGACAGTTGAGGACCTAGATAAAATTGTTTATCAGGCGAATAATGTTCACAAGGATAGCCCAATTTGTGTTGGACACCCACAATCAAACACACCTGCTTACGGTTGGCTGACAGATGTACAACGAATTGGAAATGGTCTTTATTGCAAATTTAAAGATGTACAAAAAGAATTTGTAGAAGCCGTTAAAAAAGGGTTATTTAAAAATCGCTCTCTTAGTTTGGACGGAGATTTAAACATTAGACACTTGGCTTTTTTAGGTGGACAAGCCCCTGCAATTAAAGGGTTAGAGCAATTTTGTTTTGAAGACGACAGTGATGCACAAAATATTGAATTAACAGAATTTGCTGACATTGAAGATGACGAAAACGAAAAAGAAAGGGAAAAAATGGAAAAATTAGAAGAATTGCAAAAGCAGTTAGATGCTAAAAATTCGCAAATTGCAGAATTAAAAAAGCAATTGGACGAAGAAAATGCAGCAAAAAAACGCAAAGAATTTGAAGATTTTTGCGACGAAGCGATTGAAAAAGGTAATCTTTTACCAAAACACAGAGAAAGCATTATTAATGTTTTAACTG
This sequence comes from Alistipes senegalensis, assembly GCA_963620955.1. GTDB lineage: Bacteria > Cyanobacteriota > Vampirovibrionia > Gastranaerophilales > Gastranaerophilaceae > UBA6984. The sequence continues at coordinate 1,416 of CAVFCO010000190.1, forward strand.
CGTGCGACGACATGAAAACTTTTAATTTTGCTGACGGTGGCGAAAAATCTGCAGTTGATACAGTAAAAGATTTTATCGGCTCTCTTCAGATGATTAATTTTAAAGAAATTGCAAAAAAAGATGATGCTCAAGGTGTTCAAAATTTTGAAGATGTTGAAAATAAGTCCATTTCAAGACAACTTCAAGAAATCGTAAAAAATGAAAACATTCCGTTGAGTGAAGCATACGTAAAATTAACAGGAAAAAAATAAATAAGCCCAAAAGGGATAAGCCCCTAAAATCTTTGGGTAAGCCAAGCGAAGTTGACTGCTAGGAACAGACTAGCACTATTATAAAACTTTAAGAAAGGAAAATAAAAATGCAAAGAATTAAAAGTTATAGATATGGTGAAGATATTGCAGAAAACACCATTGTTAAGTTCCAAGATGAAGAAACTGTTGTAAAATGCACTTCCCCATTAGATGTTCCTTGCGGTGTTGCTATTTTTGCAGGTAAAAAAGGGGCAATGGGTGATGTTGCAAGAAGTGGTGAAGTTCTTGTTAATACTTCAGGTGCAGTTACTGCAGGCGATATTGTAGTGGCAGATGAAGACGGAAAAGCCAATACATTTACACTAGAGGCTGATGCATTTAAAGATAGCGAAGCAAGTTCTTTGCTTGCATACATAGTAGGTCAAATTGAAGAAAGTGCAACTTCAGATGCTAAATTATGGCTACAAGTTAATATTGCACCAGTAAAGGTTAAATAGAATTTGTTAGAAAAATAACAAAAAAGAAGATAGCAAAATACAAATAAAGAAAGGAAAAATAAAATGCCACAAGATTTAGAGTTACCATATGTTTTTGATGAAGCATTAACAGGTTTGGCGATTGCACATATGCCAAGCGGCTTAATTGCAGACAAAATTTTAACAAGAACACCTGTAGATACTCCAGAGTTCAAATATCGCTACTACGAAAAAGGGCAATTCTTAACAAGCCAAGATACTGAAATTGGTGAATATGGAGAACCTGTAGAGGAAGAATTTGCGTATAAAGAAAAACACGAAGGAACTTCTATTTATTCTCATGTTACAAAACTTTCTGTTAGACATCTAAACGCACAAACAAGAGAAAAAAACAAAGAAGCAAAAAGAGTTATGATGTCTAAATCTAAATTGATGCTTGCTGATGAAGTTAGATTGGCTAAATTATTGCGTAATGTTAGTGTTTACGAGGGAAACTCTTTAACATTAACAAATGCTAAGAACTTCAGTAATGCGGAAACAAAAGTTATTGCAACTATCCAAGAATGCATGGACAAAATGTACAGAAGACCAAATTTAGTTGTTATGTCGTCAAAAATGTTAACCGCACTAAGAACTTGCCCACAAATTGTTACTGCGGCAAAAGGTAAAGATGTAAATGACGGCTTGGTTTCTATGGAATTTATCAAAAAAGAAGTATTTGACGTAGATAACATCTTAGTCGGTGATGCTAGAGTTAATAGCAACAAACGAGGTCAAGACGTTTCTTTGTCATACGTTTGGGGCAACGATTTAATCTTCGCTTACATTGATGAATCTGCAGATATTGACTGTGGTTTAACATTCGGTCAACGTGCAATCTACAAGGATTATAACACTCAAACTTACTTTAAAGCCGATAGAGGTGCTGAGGGTGTTAAATACTACAAAACAGGTGATGAACACAAAGATTTCATTACTTGTCCGGATTGTGGCTACATTATTAAAAATGCGTTCACATTTTAGTGAGGAGAAAAAATGTACTGCGATATAAACGATTTACTAACAAGAGTTAATAAAAAAGTACTAATTAATTTAACAAATGATTCTGCTCCATATACAG
>CAVFCO010000191.1:0-2944 GCA_963620955.1 Alistipes senegalensis
GAGAAATACCATATATAAAAAATCTCTAATATTTTCTATATATGTAGTTAGATAAATTATGTTAAAAAAAATTATAAAAAAAATACAAGATAAAAAAATTAGAAGTGATTATTTAAAGTTGTGCAAAACCTTAAATAATAAGTATTCAAAAAGACCAATAAAAATCATCTTTTTGAATAGCGAAATTTCAAAATGGTCGTATCAATCTTTGTATGAAGAATTAAGCAAAAATCCTAAATTTCAAGCAGAAATCATTCTAACAGTTAAAAAGCCTTTATTAAAACACAAATACGACTTTTTAGATTTTAAAAAATCACTAGAAGAATCTTACGATTATTTTAAAAACAAAGGAATGAATGTTTCCTACGGCTTTGATTTTGATAAAAGAAAGTATATTTCACTGAAAACATTCAATCCAGATATAATTTTTTACGAGCAGTCAGGACATGTTGATAAATCTCAAAACATTTATGCGACATCAAAATTTGCACTTTCTTTTTACTGTAGTTATGGTTCTTCAACAACTAACGGCAAAAATGAATATGATTTAGGATTTTTGAACAAAGTTTTCAGATATTACATCGACAATCCAACAACAAAAAAATTTTTACAAACACACGGCTTCAAAGATGAACAAGTCGTTGTATCAGGTTCTTTAAAGTTAGATGCTTACAAAAAAGATATTGATTTTGGAAATCAAATTTGGAAAACAGATAAAAAACGAATTATTTGGGCTCCGCATTTTTCCTTTTATAAAGGAAGTGTCTTGGGTTTTGGAACTTTTGATTGGAACTACAAATTCTTTTTTGATTATATAAAAAATCACCCTGAAATTGAGTTTATTATTAAACCTCACCCTGATTTAAAACGTCAAATTATTAGAACTCATTTTATGACACAAGAAGAAATGACAAATTATTTTGACGAGTTAGAAAAAATGGAAAATGTTCAAATTTTTGAGGGAACAGATTATTTTGATATGTTCAGATGTTCAGATTTGTTAATTACAGATTGCAATTCTTTTTTGTCGGAATATTTACAAACAGAAAAACCTGTTATTCATTTGCTAAACAAAGATTCCGTTGGGTTTAATGAATACGGTCAAAAAATCATTTCAGGTTACTACAATGCAAGAAATACTGATGAAATCAATGTATTGATAGACAAATTGTTAATAAAAAACGATGATAATTTATTAGATACAAGAAAAAATATAATTGAAAATGTTTTGGTTCATCAAAAAGTTAGTGTTGCTAATTTTATTGCAAATGACATTATTTCAATTTTGGAGGAAAAATAATATGAATATTGCAATTATATTTGCAGGCGGTGTTGGAAGAAGATTAGCAAAAGAAAAAAGTAACTCTACTCCAAAACAGTTTTTAAAAATCAATAATAAACCAATTATTATTCACACATTAGAACTGTTCCAAGAACACGAAGAAATTGACAAGATTTATATTGCAATTCACCCAGATTACTATGAATACATGCACGAACTTGTAAAACACCACTATATAACAAAAACTGCAGGTATAGTAAAAGGTGGAGCAACAGGTCAAGAATCTATTTATAACGCATTAAAACTGGCTCAATCAGAAAATTCAAAAGATGATATTGTTTTAATTCACGACGGTGTAAGACCAAATATTACACCAAAAGTTATTTCAGAAAATATAAGATGTGCAAAAGAAAAAGGTAATGCAATAACTTGTACATCTTGCCACGAAACAATTTTGATTAGTGAAAATGGAATTAATCCAGAACAAGTTCCGTACAGAAAAAATACATACTCAGCACAAGCACCTCAAAGTTTCAAGTTGGGCGAAATTATTGAGGCTCACGAAAAAATGCAAAAAATTAATCCAAATTACGAGGATATAGTTGATTCTTGCACACTATTCAAAACATTGAATTTGCCAACATATATGATTGAGGGCAATCGTGGAAACATTAAGATTACAACGATTGAAGACTTATATATTTTGAGAGCCTTAATTAGATTTAAGGAAGACTTGGAAGCATTTGACTTGATAGAAGAAAATTAACGACAAAGGTTAGATATGATATTTAATACTAAAATTGAAGAAAACGATACAAAAGAAATTATAAATTCAGAATATGTAAATTTTGATTTTTTCAAAAATTCAACAGTTTTGATTACAGGTGCAACTGGTTTAATCGGTAAACAAGTTGTAAATGCATTGTTATATGCAAATGAGATTAAAAATTCAAATATCACAGTTGTTGCTTTGGTTAGAAATAAAAAGAAAGCACAAGATATTTTCGATAAAAACAAGACAAATAAATTAAAATTTGTTGTGCAAGATATAACAAGACCTTTAAAAACTAAATTAAGGGTTGATTATATAATTCATACTGCAAATAGCACATCTTCAAAGAGTTTTGTGGAAACACCTGTGGAAACAATAAATTCGATTGTACAGGGTACTAAAAACATTTTAGATTTTGCCAAGAAAAAAGAAGTTAAAAGTGTTGTTTATCTTTCATCAATGGAAGTTTTTGGAAACACTGATACTGGAAGAATTGAACCATTAAAAGAAACTGACTATGGATATATTGATTTAGCAAAAATCAGAAACTCATACCCTGAGGGCAAAAGACTTGCTGAAGCAATGTGTGTTTCTTATTTTAACGAATACAAAGTACCTGTAAAAGTTGCAAGATTGGCACAAACAATCGGTGCAAGTGTTGATTATAATGACGGACGTATTTTTGCAGAATTTGCAAGATGTATTGTTGAAAAAAGAGATATTACTTTAAAAACAGAGGGTAAGACTGTAAGAAGTTATTTGTATGTTACAGACTGCGTTTCAGCAATTTTATCAATGCTTGAAAAAGGTAAAAACGGCGAAATTTATAATGTGGCAAATTCTGATACAACTTGTTCAATAAAAGAAATGGCAGAAATGCTATGCAAAAC
>CAVFCO010000192.1:0-2711 GCA_963620955.1 Alistipes senegalensis
ATATATAATTAATATATGACAGAATTGCAAGACTCAAAACAAATAATTACTAGCAATGAGGATACTCAAGGTGATTTAGTATCCGTTGCTAAAAAACTTTATGATGAGGGAAATTATTCTCAAGCCCTAAAAATTTATACAGACATGCTTTTGTATACTTCGGATTCTGATATTTATATCAAAATGGGCAATTGTTTTGAGAAATTAGAAAAATTTCAAACTGCAATTGAATATTGGAACAAAGCAATTGATATTGACCCAATGAATTCAAATGCATTCATCAAATTGGGAAACTATTACTATAAGAAAAATAAAATAGAAACTGCAATTGGTTATTGGTTGGCATCTCTTGTTTCTATGCCAGAAGAACCAACGGCAAATTTGAATTTGGCAGTTGCATATACTCTAAAAAAAATGAATTTGGAAGCATTCATTTATTATGAAAAATATTTAAAATATGCTCAGGATAAAACCAACGAAAAGTATTTAAAAATAAAACAAAAAGTAGACCGAAACAAAAAATTAGGTAACGATTACTTGAAACTAGGCGTTCAATATCAAACAGTAAAAGACGGCATGTCTGCTCTAAAATGTTACAAAAGAGCGGTTGGTTATTGTCCGACTTTCTCAAAAATTCATTTGAATTTAGGTGCGTTATATTATACAGATAAAAACTATGAGGAAGCAATCAGACATTGGACTCATGCCTTTTATTTAGACCCACATTACACAAAGATTTTGAGTAATCTTGCGTTGTCTTACGATATTTTGCAACAATATGATTATGCATTTTGCTTCTACACTCGTTATGGAAACCTTGTGATGAATAATTTAAACGAATACAATAAGGTTCTATCGAGATGTCAAAAAATAAAACCTGTGTTAAATACAAATCCATATTTGGTTTCAAGACATCTGGAATACGCAAAAGAAGCATTTGCAAATTGCGATTACAACAAAGCACTTGCAGAATTTGTAAATTACATTATTTTAGCCCCAAAAGAACAAGAAAATTATGGCGATTTAATCAAAAAGATTGAAACATACCTAAATCCGGAAAAAACAATTATTGCAAGTTGCCAAAAAGTGGGTAGAGAACTTCTTGAAGCAAGAAATTTTGAAGAAGCATCAAAATATTACGCAAGAATTTTGGTTTTATCTCAAAACGGTTCTTTAGAATACACTGATGCAAAAAGAAAGTTGGGTGTATGTATACAACGCTCATCGTAAAAACTTATCATTACGCAAAACTACTGAGAAAGTTCATCTATACAAAAATTTTAAGAAAACATTACTACCGAACAGGCAAATGCAAATGTTGCGGAGAATGTTGCAAACATATTTACGTAAAACACGGCAAAAACGTAATTAAAGACGAAAAGACATTTGAACGATTACAACTTTTACATAGTTTTTATACATACTTAGAAATCATTGGCAAAGATGAAATTGGACTAATTTTTTCGTGTACAATGCAAGATGAAGTTACAAAAAAATGTAAAATACACAGAAATCGCCCAGGAATTTGCAGACGTTACCCCCAAGAGGAACTTTTTATGATGGGAGGTTCACTTTCAAATGATTGTGGATACAGACTTGAACCAATCGTTTCATTTTCAGAAGTTTTTGAAAAAGTAATGAAAAAATCTTAACGATTTGACATGCCCTTGCTATTGTTATTTAATAGAACAAAGTATACTTGGGTAGGAATATGTACATAAAACAACTTGAAATTGATAATTTTAAGTCGATGGCAAGAAAAGTTGATTTACCTTTACTTGAGGGATTTACAACTATTTCAGGTCCAAACGGTTCAGGTAAGAGCAATATCATTGACAGTGTATTGTTCGCACTTGGTCTTGCCACAACTAGAACCCTACGTGCCGAAAGACTTGGGCATTTGATTTCTACCTACACAAACAAAAACGAAGCAAAGGTTAAAGTTACATTCTCAGGACTTGAAAACGAACCTGATTTTTCTGTTGCAAGAAGACTTAAAAAAGCCTCAAACGGGCAATATTTAAGTACTTTCTACATCAATGACAGCGTTTCAACTTTAACAGATGTACATTTACTACTAGAAAAATATAACATCACCCCAAACAGTTATAACGTAATCATGCAAGCAGACGTTATGACCATTACAAACAGCACTCCGTTCGAGAGAAGAAAAATTATCGACGAAATTTCTGGTGTCGACGACTTCAACACAAAAATTGACAAGGCTAAAAAAGAACTTGATACGGTTGAATACAGAGTCGAAAAAACAAACTTCATTCTTACTGAAATTGAGGGAAGAATGCAACAATTGGAAGAAGAAAGAGAAGTTGCATTAAAATATCAAAAATATAAAGAAGAAAAAGCAGGTTACGAAAGCCAAATTAATGCTGTAAAATTCTTTGATATTAAAAGAAACTTAGAAAAAGCCCACGAAAATATACTTGAATTTGGCAAAAAGAAAAAACTTGCAGAAGTTGAACTTACTGATACAAGCGAAAAATTAAAACTTATAAAAGAAAAATACGACCAAGTAGCAAAAGAAGCAAAAGAAAAAGGCGAAGACAAACAAATTGAACTTCAAAGAAAAGCCGAAGAATTAAAGGGTTCAATTGATAGAAAAAATAATGCTATTACTTATGCAGAAAAACAAATTTCTGACGGCTTAAAACAGATTGAAAATGCTAAAAATGGTATCGAAAATCAAAAGAAAA
>CAVFCO010000193.1:0-1078 GCA_963620955.1 Alistipes senegalensis
TTTTTTATATATACTTATCCTGTGTGCTGACTAACACAAATTATTACTTAAAATAGGAGATAAAAAGATGTCAAAGTTTAACTTAATGTCATATATTATGCCTCCAGAGGATAAGTTATTTTTTGCTTATTTTCAAGATAGTGCAGAAATATGTAATCAAATTGCACAATTATATCAACAGATTCTGCAAAATCATATAAATGAGCAAGATAAAGAAAATGCTTTAAAGTTTAAAAAGAAAAGCAAACTTTCGTATAAAGCAGTTCTGAAACAATTAAATAAAAGTTTTATAACTCCAATTGAAAGAGAAGATATACAAATAATTGCTTTACAATTAAATAAAATTACTAAAAAAATTGCAAAAGCCTGTTTGAATTTAGATGTGTACAACTTAAACAATTACACTGACGAAATGAAAGAACAGGCTTTTACTTTGGTAAATGCTACTAACAAATTAAAAGAAATTCTAAGCAAGTTTAAAAAAGTTTCTGACGAGGCTGAAATGACAAAATTGAGTATTGAAATGAAAGAATTTGAATCTCATGGTGATGAAGTTATCCGTAATGCCATGAAACAATTATTCTCAGGTCAATACGAACCACTAGATGTTATCAAGTTAAGAGATATCTACAAAGAAGTTGAAAATGCTTTAGATGCGTGTTTCTATGTATCAGATACAATTTTGAATGTTGTACTAAAACAAAACTAAAGAGAGGGTTATTATGACAGTTACTATATTAATTTTAATAGCCGTAATAGTTGTTGCTCTTGCTTTTGAATTTATCAATGGTTTTCACGATTGTGCAAATGCCATTGCTACTGTCGTATCTACAAAAGTTCTTTCTCCAAAACAAGCCGTTTTATTCGGTGCAAGTTTGGAATTTGTTGGTGCTTTGACTGGTACACACGTTGCTAAAACAATTGGCTCGGGTATTGTAAATGCTGATATGATTACTCTAACAGTATTATTTTGTGCATTATTAAGTGCCGTTCTTTGGAATTTATTAACTTGGTGGCTTGCTTTACCGTCAAGTTCTTCGCATGCCTTAATCGGAGGTTTATTAGGGGCTTCTATTGT
>CAVFCO010000193.1:1391-2578 GCA_963620955.1 Alistipes senegalensis
CTTTATGTTATCCTTGCTTGTGCAATAACTATGGCAGTTGGAACAATGAACGGCGGTTGGAAAATTATCAAAACTATGGGACATAAAATTATTAAACTAAAACCTATTCACGGTTTTGCGGCTGAAACTTCTGCTGCAGGTTTAATCTTAACAGCCTCTCATTTTGGTATTCCATTAAGCACGACTCATGTTATTTCAACATCAATTATGGGTGTTGGTTCAACTTTCCATGCCCATGCAGTTAAATGGAGAATTGTAGGTAACATTGTTATTGCTTGGGTGGTAACAATTCCTGCTTGTATGTTGATTTCTTCATTAATTTATGGGTTTATATACAAATTTATATAAGGTCTAAATTATGTCTAAATTGACTCGCAAAAACAAAATCTTAATAATTTTATTCGTGTTAATTATATTCTTTATTATTTTATCTTTGGTTTTAAAAACAAAAATCGAAGATAAAATAATTAAAGATGCAATTATTCAATATAAAAAAGATAAAGCAACGTCAGGCGAACCAAATGTTGAATACGATGAAAATGGCATGATAGTTGGCGATGAAAGATTTGGAAATGCTGGCATGCCCAAATCTCTTGTCCTTAAAGGTGTACCTATTCTTTGTTTTGAATGGGCTAATATGGGTGATAATAGCAAATGTACAGAAGAACAGCTAAATACTATTAAAATATTTTTTAAAGAATACAAAGATTCAAATTGGGACAAAGAGTATTTTGATTATTAAAGATAAGGCTTCAAGTGCAACTTCACCCTGGTGAATATTGTTTCCTGTAAACATAGATACGTTTCCGTCACGATCCATTTTTAATCCACTTGAAGAACGCTTTACAATATCCGACACAATAACAATAGATTCATTTTTACTCGCTTGATTTTCATATTTCATGTGAGTTCCATCACGCAAGAAAACACTATTTAGAACCTTTCCATCTTGCTCAATTTTTTCAGAACTTTTTACATCTTTTTTGTCAAAGCGAACACCGCCGATATTAATGATATTATTATTGTCTGCCATAAAACCTCCTTTTAGATATATTTAGACTACGTATAATCTAAAATTCATAATAAAATTGCTAACTTAGCAGACAATCCCCCTCATATCATACAGGCATTATAGTTGACTTTCAGCCATTTTAAATTCATTTTTACATTTTGTAATAATTACGGAT
>CAVFCO010000194.1:0-2532 GCA_963620955.1 Alistipes senegalensis
TCGTAACCTTTTATAAAATAATTTGCCAAAGCGTGAATATTTTTACCTTTTTCATAAAAATATTTATTTTGAGCCAAATTAATTTTATCAACATAAATATATAAATATTTTTGTTGACATTCTTCAAAAATTTTCATCATTGCAGGAGAAATTATCATCAGTATGCTCCTTTCAATAATTTTTCAAAAATTATGCTTGGCGGTTGTTTTTGAACTTTGCCGTAAGATTTTGTTTCTCGTGAAACAGTAAATGTGATTTGTCGTTTTGCTCTAGTTATTGCAACATAAAGAAGCCTTAAGTTTTCGGCAATTTGTTCTTGCTTTAATTCAAATTCGGATTTTTTTCTGTATTTTGGATTTAAACCTTTGATTTGTTCAGTAAAATCTGTATTTTTTTTCAAATCCATTTGTGCAAAATCTAAAGGCAAGTATTTTTCACTAAATTCAGGTAAAAATACATAATCAAATTCATCACCCTTTGATTTGTGATACGTCATAACTTGAACCTTGCCGGCTAAAAATTCTTTGTCTGATTCTTCCTCTTCAGAAAAGAACTTAAACCCGCTCAAATTAGGTCTTTTAGCCAACGCAGATAGTTTATCTATCACATTATCAAGATTTCTATTTGCACTTGAAAGTCTTTTTATAAGAGTCGAAATCAAGTATACGTTTGACTTTTCGATATCGCTTTTGTAATAATGCAAACCTATTTTTATCGCTAATTCTTCAACAGGCAAAGAGGCAAAACTCAACCAATAAAGTATGTCCCAGTGAAATCTTGCGACCTCTAAATCCATTTTATCAACATCTGCAAGTACAAAAGGTTGTTCACAAGAACTAATTTCTAGTTGTTTTCTCTGTTCATAAAAACCATTTTCAGCAAGAATTTCATAAGAAGATGCCAAAACTGTATTGTCAAAAGGAGTTTGAATAATTTTCAAAACCGCAGAAATTGTTCGATAAACTCCTTTTTGCTCAAGACATTCTGAACGTGAAATACTCTTTAATCCCGCATTCATAATAAAATCAAGCCAAGTTCCAACTTGGTAATTACTACGCAAAAGTATGCCAATCGTTGCTTTCGGATTGTTTGTTAAAATATCTTTTATTTGTTTTAAAATAAAATTCTTTTCTGCAAAATTATTATCAAAAATACACGATTTCACGGCTTTTGAGGATACCGGATTTCTCCCCTCAACAGGTTTCATAAAAATTCTATAGAACGAATTTTTGTAATTTTCATTTTTTTCTGCAAAAGTTACTAGGCTGTTTGCAAGTTTCCAAACATCATGACAACATCTTTGCGAGCAGTCCATTTCTACTGATTGGCTTGTTTTTATAAATCGTCTAAAACCCTCTGTATCTGCATTCGAAAAGGTTGTAGTAATCGCTTGATTTATATCGCCACATCTTATCAAATTACCTTGTTTTGCACTCAAAAGACCTATTAATCGTTGTTGAATTGCAGACGAATCTTGGGCTTCGTCCTCAATAATATATTTACAAATATCTTGATAATATTCTAGAATATCTTTGTTATTTTCTAAAAGTTTTACCGATGACAAAAGCATATCATCGTAATCAATTAAATTTGCCGATTTCAGTGCGTCTTCATACAATTTATAAAACTCTATAAATTTTTGCACTTTTGCATTTTCAACAGATTTTGGCAAAACACCTTGCCCCAATTTAAAAACAGAAATTGCTCTATCATAATCTTCAATTTCATTCTTTTTCAATTTCAAATTTGCAGAAATAGACTGAATTATACTACCTCTTTGAGAATCATCACAAATTTCAAAATCCGGAGCAAGACCTAATCTTTCAAAATTAGAATTGTCTTTTAAAATTCTTAAGGCAAGACCGTGAATTGTACTAATATTCGGCAATTTTGCATTTTCAGGATTAATATTTTTAATTCTTTCTCTAAAATTTCTCGCTGCAGATTCCATATAGGTTAAAACAAAGATGTTTTCTGGATTTATTCCGTCATTCAGTAATTTAATAATCAATGCCAATAAAATCGTAGTTTTGCCAGCCCCAGGAACAGCAGAAATCGCCATATTTCCTGATTTGTAATCCAATACAGGTTTTTGGTCATCACGAGGAACAAAATTAAATCCGATAGAACTTGATTTTGCCTCTTCATTTTTAAAATATTGCTCAATTCCGCCAAAGTTTTCAACCCCAAGACCGTCAAAAAGACTTGAGAAAATATATACAAATTCTTTTGAACAAAGCATCAATTTACGCAAAACTCTTGCCGTTTTTTGCACCGATAATTGAACATCATCATTTATAGTGTAATCGTCTTTACTCCAATCAGATTGAAAAACCCACGCATTATAAAGAGGACCAGTGTCGTTTTTAATCCATTCATTTGAAGAAGTATCAAGCCACAACTGGAATTTAGTTTGAATTTGGTTGTCGATAATTTTTTGCGGAGTCGCAATTACCAAATCATTTTCACCAATTTCAACAGTAGAATAAGGATTTTCCGCAATAACAGAAGTTTCAATTTGCTTGATAATTT
>CAVFCO010000195.1:0-2465 GCA_963620955.1 Alistipes senegalensis
ATATAATAAAACATATAAATTTAAATATAAAAACAACATTTATTCGCACAAAATATGAATTATAACAATCTAGCACAAAAAACAAATTTTCTCTGTGGTTCAAATGAACTTGAGTTTGGGCCTATGTATCTTCAATCTTTTTCACTTCCGGGCATGTCGTTTTCACATCCTGAAATAGGTGGTTCACGTTTTGGAGCAAAATTACACACGCAAGCGGACAGTGTTTCATATTCTGACCTGACCTTTTCACTTTTGATAGACGAGGATTTCAAGGTTTATCACGAATTTTTTGACAAAGTCATGCGAGGGTTCAACCCAGAGTGTGATAAGTTTGCCAATCAGGAATTTAACTTTTGGGTGATTGTCACTGATAGTAAAGGTTATCCTTTATTCAGGACTGATTATTACTCTTGCCGTATTACAAACATCGGGGACATTGATCTTTCAACAAATGAAGATACAGTTTTCAACACCTTATCGGTAACGATAAATTTTGACTATTACAAGGTTTCAAAGATGAACTCGGACGAGGTTGAAAAGTTTTTGAATAAGTAATTTTTATTAAATTTATGTTATAATGTAATTTGATAATAATTTAATGAGTTTACATTTATGAATGGTCAAAATGACATAGATTTATTAGAAAAATTTAGGCAAACTTTGCCAAATACTGATAATGGAAATAAGGTTATTTATTGCCGAAAACAGTTAACACCAGATTTGCTAAAAATCGTTTCGGGTATTATTGGCTCTAATGATTTAAAACTGATTTCTAGGTACGTTGCGGGATGTGCAAAGGTATGTCCGACGTGCGGAAAATATCATTGCAGACAGGGCAAAACATGTTCACAACAGTGCTCTGAAGCGCTTAGGGCAAAAACAAATATTGAAAAATATGGATGTGCAAATCCGCTTTCTAATGCTGAAATACAAAAGAAATGTATAGAAACAACAAAACGAAAATATGGCGTGACTGACGATATTACAAATGTTTCACAAATAAAGGAAATTCAAAATATAATTAAGCGTACCAATCTTGAAAAGTATGGTTCTGAATGGTACGCAGGAACTGACGATTGTATCAAAAAATCAAAGCAAACATGCCTTGAAAAATATGGCGTAAGTAGTTACGTTAAAACACAAGAATACAAAGAAAGGGTTCAAAAAACCAATCTGGAAAGATATGGTACAGAATGGAACATATCGTCAGATAGCACCCGCACCAAACGTGCCGAAACTTGTCTAAAACGTTATGGCGATACATCATACATGCGCTCAAAGGAAGGTGCTGAACGAGCATTGAAACTTGCACAGCAAAAACTTATTGAAAGATTGCGAAATGTAGGCGCTAAAAATTTGCAAGATGCAAACCTTGATTTTTTACAGTCTTTTATAGAAAAACATGATGATAGCGATTATTTTAACGTTTTTGCATGTGCCGAACACTTCGGAATTTCAAGATACTTAGCAGAACGGCTAAAAAGTGTTTATCATATTTTTATTCCAAATTATAATACGCATGGAAAATCAGTTGCGGAAAATCTTTTATTTGAATGGATTCCAGCGAACGATAAATTTTGCAATGTTAGAAATGTTATTCCGCCTTTAGAATTGGACTTGTATATTTCATCGTGTAAATTGGCAATAGAGTACAATGGCGTTTATTATCATAGCGCCCATTTTAAAGATTCAAAATATCATTTAAATAAAACATTAGAGTGTAGTAATAAAGGAATACAATTATTTCACATCTTTGAATCTGACGATATTGACATCTGGAAGTCAATGATTAGTAATAAACTAAAGTTGAATACTAAAATTTATGCTAGAAAATGTATCATTAAAGAAATTACAAATTCTGATGCAAAGTCATTCTGTGAACAGAATCATTTGCAAGGTGCTTGTAACGCAAAAATTAACTTAGGATTGTTTTACAATGATGAACTTATACAAGTTATGACCTTTGGCAAACCTAGATATAACAGTCATTACGAATTTGAACTGTTAAGACTTTGTACAAAGAAATACTATTCAGTGATTGGCGGAGCATCAAAACTTTGGAAATGTTTTTGTCAAAAATACTCTCCAAAGTCGGTGATAAGTTATGCCAACAGAAGATTTTCAAACGGAAGTATCTACGAAACTTTAGGTTTTAAATTCTTGAACGAAACAAAGCCCAATTATTGGTATGTTCATACATCCTCTTTTGAACAAATTTCACGTTTAAAAGCACAAAAACATAAATTAAAAACATTTTTAAAAGTTTTTGATGAAAACTTGACCGAAACCGAAAATATGCTAAAAAATGGATACGTCCAAATTTTTGATTGTGGTAATTTAGTATTTGTTTATAATAATGAATAATGCAAAAGCACGCAGTGATGCGTGCTTTATTTTTATGCAGTTTATATATCTTAGGCAGAAGTTACTTCGCTAAAAGAACGTGTGCCTGCGTTGATATAACT
>CAVFCO010000196.1:0-2236 GCA_963620955.1 Alistipes senegalensis
GATCTAGTGCTTCGGCGTAAGGGTTCAAGTCCCTTCTCTCGCATAATTTATTTTCTTATAAAGCAACAAATTACCTTTCTAAAAATCTTCAATGATAGCAATTTGATAGCAAAACCGTGTTTGGAGTATTTATGAAAATAACTGAACCTTACACAATTTTTCTACGAACTCTGCCAAGCGGTAAACAAATCTATTATTATCAGTTCAGAGATGAAAATAATAATCGCTCTCCAGCCTATTCTACTGGCACGGATAAATTATCTGTTGCAAAAAGATTTTGTCAAAAACTGTATAACGAAGGTAAATTCAAAAAGACAGAAACTCTTTTATTCAAAAATTTTGCAAAAGATTTTTTTGAAGATAATTCACCTTATCGACAATGGAAAATAACATCAGGGGCGGATTTAGCCCCCTCAACACTTGCATCATATAAAAAACTTCTTGCTTTTCAGATATTACCATATTTTGGGAATATGCAAATTACAAAGATAACGATAGCAAACGTAAAAGAATGGATTGTTTGGTTAAATAAATCTTGGTCTGCAAAAACTTCAAATAATGCACAGTCTGTTTTTAATATTATTATGAAGTCTGCAAAAGAACGAGAAATAATAAAAGCAGTACCATCGTCTGACCTGTCATTTAGAAAAATCAAAAAGAAAGAACGTGTACTTTTAACAGTTTCTGAATTAAATGAAATTTATCATTCTTCATTATGGCATTGGGAATGTGCTAGACGTGCATTTTTAACCTGTGCATTAACAGGAATGAGAATTGGCGAAGTTACTGGTTTACAGACTTTTGAAGTTGCCGATGACAGATTGAATGTTGAACATACGTTACACCCATCATTTGGACTCGGACCGACAAAAACAAGAGTATGCAGATTTGTACCAATTCCACCGATAATGAAGTTAAAAGAACAGTGTGGTAAAGTATGGGCTTTTGAAAAGCCTACGGCACAAGAGCCGTGTAGTGGTGCATATATTTA
The DNA here is from genome assembly GCA_963620955.1 of Alistipes senegalensis. Classification (GTDB taxonomy): domain Bacteria; phylum Cyanobacteriota; class Vampirovibrionia; order Gastranaerophilales; family Gastranaerophilaceae; genus UBA6984. The sequence continues at coordinate 992 of CAVFCO010000196.1, forward strand.
TAAACGTTTAATGAATATCTGTGAGTGTTTAGGAATTGACCATAAAGCACGCGGAATAACAATTCATTCTCTAAGAAATATGTTTATTTCATATATGCGAGGTTCAAGTTTTGGAGAGACAATCGATTTGAAAATAAAAGCCGTTGTTGGACACGCTGATAGTACGCAAACAGACTGGTACACATACTGGACACCTGAAATGTTTCCTGAAATCTACGAAGTTCAAGAAAAACTCTATAAGGAGATAACAAATGCCTAGAACAAACAAAATAATAAATGCAAGTGTTGATGAAGTTGAAAATGCAAAATCAACCGCAATAGCACTGATGAAAGATAATGCACCAACAAACGCAATAGATTTATTTTTTACAGATAACCTTGAAGAAATTGAAAACGGTATTAAAAAGTTAAACGATTTTTCAAATAAGAGTTGGCTTATTTCTTCAATTCTGCTTTACACGCTTATTTATAATAAAAATCTTTATTTACAATCAGGGCTTGATTGGGTTTCATACTCTAAACAAGCAAGAGAACGTTTAGGTCTTGAACCTAGAGATATTACAGAACAATTATCAGCGGCTAGATTTTTTATCAGAAATCACGAAGCCTTAAAACGATTAGGCTTTAATCCTGTTGGTGCAAACAGAAAACTTGCACGTGCAGAACTTGCCACTGATTTATGCGGAAATGTAAATGATGTTGTTGAACATATTGTAAAAGATTCGTGGACTGAATTTAATGTTTGGTATTCGTCTTTTAAGGCTAAAAAGAAAATTGATGAATACAAACGCGATGATATTCAGATTGAAAAAGATAAAGTTTTAATCGATGGAAAAGAAGCCGTAAAAATTGGCGATGATATTCCTGAACAAGATAAAGAACGTATTGAAAAATATATCTTTAAGATTTTTGATGCAATCAGAAAAGGTTATGAACCTGCAATTATTGAAGTTTATGACAGCAAGGAGGCAAACTTACTGTCAATTCTTCGTGATAAACACCGACAAGGAAAATAACTAAAAAGAATAGATGTAATATTCTTTTATGTAACCTTCCTTAACGGTTACGCTAGATTCAAGTGTGTCAACAAAACGTCTTTTAAAGTGTGTATAACCTGTTCGTGGGTTATACCATTTTTCAATTGAAAACTGATTATCCGTAATTTCGGGTAAAGTTACGCTTATAACTCGCTTGAATTTTTTACCTGTAAAATTATTCAAAATAGCAACAGAATTATTACAGGTA
>CAVFCO010000197.1:0-2226 GCA_963620955.1 Alistipes senegalensis
GTCTAGTGTAATATATTTTATGTTTAATTGTTTTAATTCTTTGATTAGTTTTTCTTTTTGAATTAAAAGTTTTTCAAAATATTCAGGCAAAATTTCAATTCTTGCGATATCATCGTGTAGTCTTAGTCGGCAACATTCAAACCCCAAGTTTTTAAGAATTTGTTCGCCTTTTTCTACAACATCTAGTTTCTCTTGTGTAAGTTTTGTGCCATAAGGAAATCTTGTTGCCAAACAAGGGCTAGAAGGTTTAGAGAAAATTTCAATTCCACAATCTTTTGCATATTCCCGTATCTCTTTTTTTGTAATTTCAAATTTTGCAAATGGAGAAATTACACCAAGTTCTTTAAGAGCCTTTCGCCCAGGACGATAAACTCCCAAATCATCAAAATTTGTGCCGTCGATAATAGTTTTTAAGCCATTCTCTTTTGCAACTCTAACGGCATTTTCAAACAAAAATTTCTTACAATGATAGCATCTATCTTTTGGATTATCTAAAATTATTGGATTTTCAAAAACATTTTGTTTAATTATAATTTGTTTTACACCATATTTTTTACACAATTCTTTTGTCAGTTCAATTTCCTCTTTTGTTTGAAAATTAGAGTCAAAAGTTATTGCCAAAATATTCATATCCTTGCACAAATAAAGCAAAAGAGTACTATCAATTCCACCGGAAAAAGCAAGGCATAAGCCCTGCTCATTCAAGTCGTTTAAATATTCTTTTAATTGAGTAAATTTATTTTTCATTTTTTACTACTACTGTTTTTCTACCCAACATCAAGCAAGTTGCATACATCAAAACTGCAACAACAAATAAACCAACAACATTACCCAAAGTATAAGGCATATTTGAAAGTACTGATAACTTGTGTTGAATAGATTCTGACATATTAAATAACAAGCCTTGAGTTTGCATTACAACTGAATCAGAGATATTCAACAAAGACCATTCAAGTCCATCTGGTTTTGCTGATGCAAATTGAGAAATTACACCTGCTAAAACTAAAGAAATTGAACCTAAAGTATAAGACAATTTTTTAGTATCAACCATTTTAGAAATAGCAACCATTAAGCCTGTAGCAACACCTTCAGCAATACCGATTGGCAAGTGAATTGCTTGCATTAAGCCTGTAAAGTTTAATAGTGCAGACATTGTGATTGAACCTGACAAAGCCCCCTCAGCAACAACAGTAATTGAACCTAATTGTAATGCGACAATTGATGCCAAAATAGCACCTAAAACAGGTTTATTTTTGTTTTCTAGAGGTTTAAATAACAATGGATAAGCAACATAACATGCTAAAAAGCCCATATTAAAGATGTTGCAACCTAATGCCAAAAGTCCACCGTCTGCAAAAAATACAGATTGAACAATCAAAATTGAACACATTGCCAAAAACGCAACATTAGCCCCAAGCAACGATGCCAACAAAATTGCACCGATAATGTGTCCGCTAGAACCTGTTTGTGGAATTGCAAAGTTAATCATTTGCAAGGCAAAAACTAAGCCTGTTAGGGCAACTGTTGGAAGAATTTTTTCTTTTGAAAAATCTTTTTTTGCTTGTTTATAAGCATAAAATGCAGTAGCACCAGCAATTGCTAACATTGGAATCCCTGTTACAGGGCAAATAATACCGTTTCCTATATGCATAATTAATCCTCCTATTATTTAATACTCATAACTCGTAGAATTGGATTTTCGTAAGGTCTTTTTCCTGAGCCATATCCAACTTTTTCTATTACAAATTCATTTGGCAATTTTTCATCATCATATAGCGATGCGACAATTGCACAACCTGTCGGTGTAACCATTTCGCCGTCATTATTTGAAATTCTTAGTGGTAATTTATATTTTGATGCGATTTCACAAACTGCAGGAACTGGCACAGGAATTTTACCGTGTTGGCAAGTTACAAAGCCTTGACCGTCAGTAAGTGTTGAAAAGTAGACTTTTTCTGGGTTTAAATCGTCAAATAAAACTGCAAAACTTACGATATCAACAATTGAATCAATTGCACCGACTTCGTGAAAATGCACGTCTTTAATATCTTTTCCGTGAACTTTTGCCTCTGCTTCTGCAACAATTTCGAAAATTCTTTTTGCAAGTTTTTTAGCATTTTCTGTTATATCTGCCTTATCAATAATTGCATTCACATCGTCTAAATTTCTATGTTCGTGATGGTGATGTTCGTGAGAATGTTCTTCGTGGTGGTGATGATATTCAGG
>CAVFCO010000198.1:0-2204 GCA_963620955.1 Alistipes senegalensis
AAACAAAGCACATAGGTTTTTAAATAAGTTAAAAATTTAAGATTTATTTAATTTACTAATATATAATCTTGCAACTTTACGCAAGGTCTTTTTTGTGATACTTTAAACACAAGAAGAAAAGGACAATGAAATGACAAATATTAATGATTTACCAACAGTTTATGATGCATTAGAAACTGAAAAAGAAATATATGAATTTTGGGAAAAAGGTGATTATTTTAGAGCAGATGCAAAATCTTCAAAACCTGCATACTCAATGGTAATTCCACCTCCAAACGTTACTGGTGTTCTACACATGGGACATGCTTTGGACGAAACTTTGCAAGATATTCTTACTCGTTACCACAGAATGGCAGGTTACGAAGCATTATGGATTCCAGGAACTGACCACGCTGGTATTGCAACTCAAGCCGTTGTTGAAAAGAAACTTCGTGCTGAGGGCAAAACTCGTTTTGATTTAGGTCGTGAAAAATTCTTAGAAGAAACTTGGAAATGGACTAACGAACACAAATCTGCAATTCTTGACCAATGCAAACGTTTAGGTGTTTCATTTGACCGTTCAAGAGAAAGATTTACATTCGACGAAGGTTGTTCTGAAGCAGTTAAAGAAGTTTTCGTTAAATTATACGAAAAAGGTTTAATCTACAAAGGTGCATACATTGTAAACTGGTGTCCTCGTTGCCAATCAGCGATTTCTGATATTGAAACAGAATACGAAACAGAAAAAGGACATTTATGGGAAATTTCTTACCCATTATGTGATGAACAAGGTGCAATCGTTGTTGCAACAACTCGTCCGGAAACTATGTTTGGTGATGTTGCAATCGCAGTTAACCCTAATGACTACAAATACAAAGATTTAGTTGGCAAAGAAGTTTTCGTTCCTCTATCAAACAGAAGAATTCCTATTATTGCTGACGAATATGTTGATAAATCATTTGGTACAGGTGCTGTAAAAATCACTCCTGCACACGACCCTAACGATTACGAAGTTGGTAAACGACACGGATTGAAACCAATTTGGGTTATTGACGAACAAGGTAAAATGAAATCTTGTCCAGAAGTTCACCCTGATGTTCAAGGTTTGGAAAGATATGAAGCACGTAAGAAAACAGTTGATTTATTGAGTTTGAACAATTCTTTAATCAAAATTACTGAACACGAGCACAATGTAGGTAAATGCCAACGTTGTAACACAACAATTGAGCCATTATTGTCAGAACAATGGTTTGTAAAAATGGAACCTTTAGCAAAAGAAGCAATTGCTGCAGTTAAAGACGGCAGAATTAAATTTGTTCCAGAACGTTGGGAAAAGAACTATTTAGGTTGGATGGAAAACATTCGTGATTGGTGTATTTCACGTCAATTATGGTGGGGACATCAAATTCCTGCATACTACCACAACGAAACTGGCGAAATGGTTGTTGCAAAAGAAAATCCAGATCCAGAACATTACACACAAGACACTGACTGTCTTGATACTTGGTTCTCATCAGGTTTGTGGCCATTCTCTACAATGGGTTTCCCTCAAACTGAAACAGATGATTTCAAAAAATTCTATCCAACAAGTGTGCTTGTAACTGGTTTTGATATTATTTTCTTCTGGGTTGCAAGAATGATTACAATGGGCTTAGAATTCACTGGAAAAGCACCATTTAGCACTGTTTACATTCACGGCTTAATTCGTGATGAAAAAGGTCAAAAGATGTCAAAATCTAAAGGAAACACAATTGACCCTGTTAAAATCATTGATAAATATGGCTGTGATGCTTTGAGATTTACTCTTACATCGCTTTGTACATACGGCGGACAAGATATTAAAATTTCTGACGAAAGATTTGAATATGGTAGAAATTTTGCCAACAAAATCTGGAATGCATCTCGTTTCGTATTGATGAATTTAGACGGTGTTGATGATAATCAAATCGATATGAACAATTTGACAATCGCTGATAAATGGATTTTGAATACATTAAACGAAACTGTAAAACTTGTTAACGATAACGTTAAAAACTACAGAATCGGTGAAATGGCTCACGTATTATATGATTTCTTCTGGAATCAATATTGCGATTGGTACGTTGAAATTGCTAAAATTCAACTTCAAGACGAAAAATTAAAATTGAATACTCAAAGAATGTTGAAATATGTTCTTGATATGTCATTGAGATTGCTTCACCCAATTATGCCACACATTACAGAAA
>CAVFCO010000199.1:0-2142 GCA_963620955.1 Alistipes senegalensis
AAAAAAAGATATACCGAAATTGCTAGAAAATTAAAAGATGTATCAAAAGCATTAAAAGAAAATATTGGTACAAAAACAGATGCTGATGTAATTATTGAATATGAATTAGAAAAGCAAAAATCGATATTAAAAAGCGTGAGTGATAGTATAGAGCAATCAAATGGGTTGACTGTTAATTTTTTGTATCCGACTTTAGAGCAGATAAAAACATCTGCATTGTTTAATCCAATAGATACAAAATATGGAATGACATATCAAAGTTATCTTGAAAGTATAGAAACTGGTCTTTATAACACGTGGGATAGTGCAATCCGTACAGGTTATTTAACTGGTATGCCTACTAAAGAGATTGTTGAAAATGTCATTGGTGGAATTTCGCAGACAAAAAAAATTACACAAACAGGCTCGATAAACGCTTTTAGAAACTCTCTTTATGCAAACACACGAACGGTATTACAGGCTTTTGCAAATGAAACTCAGAGAAGAGTTTACGAAGAAAATGAAAAATATCTTGGTGGTGAAGATGAATATAAGTTTGAATATTTGTCTACACTAGATGCTCGTACTTGTCTTGTTTGTGGAGAGTTAAGCGGAAAATTATTTAAGTCAATAAAAGATGCGCCAAAACTACCGTTACATCGAGGTTGCCGTTGTGTGATTATTCCGTATTATGATATTAAAGGTGATGTAAAGGCTAGTAAAAATGGCTACGTAAGTGCAGATACATCTTTTGAACAGTGGTTAAAAGAACAAGATGCAGATACTCAAAAAGAAGTATTAGGCACTACAAGATACCGTTTGTTTTCAAATGGTGAACGAATTAAAGATTTTGTTGATAATGGACAGACTTTAACTTTAAAAGAATTAACCGAAAGAAATATCCTGAACTAACTAAACTAATTCTTTTTTTTTATAAAAAAAATCGCATTGCGAAATATTGCAATTTTCGCATCAGTGAAGTATATTACTTACAGCGATAACACGAAGTTCTATAGCGATTTTTTTTATCATCTTGAATATTTGCCACTAAATGCAATTTGAACTTCGCCTCCCGAAAGGGAGAGAATTGTATTTAGTGGCTTTTTTTTTATTCTGTGGAGGGAAGAATGAATGAACTGTCTTTATTTTCAGAAAAAACAGTAACAACGAAAGAGTTGGCAGAAATCTTAGGTGTTTCGCCAAGAACAATTCAACAAACTGTAGAGAGATTAAAACTTACGAATGTACTTTCGCAAGTGAAAATTAGAGGGCAGAATTCATTTGTATTTAATGAAGAACAATCAACACTTATTAAACTAGAAATTCAAAAGCATCATAATTTAGGTAGTCGCCAAGTTGATACCGTAAATACACATCTTGAAATGATGCAAAATATCCAGCGTGATATGCAATGGCTTATTTCTTTTAATGAAGAATTGCGTAAAGAAAATGAATTACAGAAACAGCAGATTGCAGAGCAAAAACCTAAAGTAGATTCTTATAATCGTATTTCAAACAGTACAGGTTTGAAAACGATTCAGGAAGTTGCAGATATTTTGGGATATGGTAGTAAAACTTATTTTAGTTTATTGCGTGGTGAAAAAATTTTATTTCTTACAAATGGGATAAATCTTCCAAAACGTGAATATATTGATTCAGGATATTTTGAAGTAAAAGAAGTGCCTTATGAAAGAAACGGTCAATCTTGTTTGTATTCAAAAGTTTATGTAACTGCTAAGGGGTTTTTATGGCTTGAAAAGAAAACTCCAAAAAGAGCGTAAATAAAAAAAATATTTAGCAATAGTCGTCAGAGTGTAAATGACCGACAGGGCTATTGTTTATAAAGTTGTTACTGGGGGCACTTATCAAAGCAACGACGGTCTGCGAAATCTACGCCGTGATAAGCAATGTTAGATTATTGAGAAAGGTAGAGAAGTGGGAATGCTAACATTATCCACTCCCCGATAAATGACCGACTGTGTGACGTTGTTTAGAACAGGGTATAAAAGCAAGTCTGTGAATTTTTATGTTCACAGGCTACTGCTATGCCCGAAAAACTTCCCTCTTGTGTTCTGTTGTTTAGTTACTCTGAGTGTTAACGAATGACTGTTCGCAATGTGAAGTATTGACAATTCGCAGATGTGAATATAAACTGAAAAACGG
>CAVFCO010000200.1:0-2137 GCA_963620955.1 Alistipes senegalensis
GTTTTAACACACTTCGAGATTTAAAAGTTAACTATCAAGTTGGAACGTGTATTGAATCTAGAAAATCAGGGGTTACGAGTAAAAATTGGAAATTAGAAAAACAAAACTGCTCAGATAAAGAATTCGATTTTTATACAGAATTATTTAAAATTCTTGATGTTTACCAATTAATTGAGGATATTCTTGATGCACCATTATTTGGTTATGTACCTTTAGAGGTAACTTATAACAAAGATAATAAATATATAGTTCCTGTGGATATTACGTCTAAACCGCAAGAATGGTTTTATTTCAATGCAAAAGATAACAACCAGTTTTATTTTAACTCAAAAAGTAATAACGGAGGGATTTTAGTAGAAGACACTAACCCAAAATTTTTATTGCCACGACACAGAGCAACATACTTAAACCCTTACGGCGAAGCCTTATTGAGCAGAACTTTTTGGAATGTTGTATTTATGAATGGTGGTATGGAATTTTGGTCTACATTTATGGAACAGTACGGAATGCCATTTATGGTGGGTAAATATGACAGAAACAAACCAGAAGAGGAACGTGATGAATTATTCGCAATGCTTAAAAAAATGGTGCAAAATGCAGTTGGTGTAATTCCAAATGACGGAAGTATTGAAATAATTAACCCTGACAAATCTGGTAGTAACACTGTTTATAAAGATTTTATCACCAAATGCGAAAACAACATTTCTAAAGTTATTTTAGGTCAAACTCTAACAACAGATATTGGCGACCGTGGAAGTTATGCAGCAGCAGAAACGCATCAAGAAGTAAGAGCAGACTTGATACAAAATGATATTCGCTTGTGTGAAAGAACAATAAATGAATTAATTTTTAAAGTTCACAATTTGAATTTTAATAATTTAAATGTGCCAAAATTCTCAATTTATGATGAAGAGGGTATTGACCAAACAATTGCTGAAAGAGATAACAAAGTTAAGGCTTTAGGTGTTAATTTTACTAGAGAATATATCAAAAAAACTTACGGTTTTGAAGATGAAGACTTTACTCTTGAAAGTGAAAACAAAGTATCTGAAGAAAAACAAGACTTCAGCGACACTGCAGATGATGATTTTACAAAATTAGAAAAATTAATGGAAATTCTAACACCTGCAGATTATGAAAATTTATTTAAAGACAGTTTAATGCCTGTTATAGAACTATTTAAAACATCTCGTGATGCAGATGAATGTATGGAAAAATTAGCGGAAATTTTTCCACAAATGAATACAGAAATGCTTGAAGATATGTTAACAAAGGTTATCTTCATTGCTGAATTAATGGGACGTGTAAATGAGTAAACAAGATATTAACATTTCAAATGCTTTCTATATGCAACCAGAAGAGATTGTAAAATATTTTGAAAGCAAAAACTGTAAGATTAGTTTTGATTGGCATGAAGTTTATGCACAGGCTCATGCCAAAGCATTTACTGTTGCAAAAATGACTAATGCTGATTTACTAAAAGATACTAAAGATATGCTTACAAAAGCAATCAAAGAGGGTTGGAGCAGTAAAAAAATTCAAAAAAATGCAAGTGAACTTTTTGCAAAAAAAGGTTGGACAGGCTTTAAAGAAATGACTGACCCAAAAACAGGAGAAGTTAAAAAAGTAGAATTAGGAACACCGAGAAGAATTAAAAAAATATTTTCTTGCAATATTAATAGTGCTTATGCCGTTGGAAGATATAAAGAACAAATGGAAGATGTTGATTTTGCACCATATTTTCAGTATCAATGCATTTTGGACGGAAGAACAAGACCAGAACACAAAGCACTTCACGGAAAAGTTTTTAGATATGATGACCCTATTTGGCAGACTATGTATCCGCCAAATGGTTGGAACTGTCGTTGCTTTGTAAAATCTTTAAGTGATAGAGATTTGAATAGAAAAAATTTAAAAGTTGAAAGTTCTGACGGACATTTAAGCGAAGTTTCAACTATTGTTGGTGGTGAAGAAAAAACAATAACTGCTTATGATTTTAAAGTTGACGGCAAAGATTATAGGCTTAAACCTGATGCAGGTTGGGACACTAATTTAGGAGAAAATGTATGGAATCTAGATGTTTTAGCATATTCAAAAATACAAAATTTATCACAATCAGTAAAGGATAAATTTATCT
>CAVFCO010000201.1:0-2028 GCA_963620955.1 Alistipes senegalensis
GAATTTTAGCAGAAAAATATTACGTTGAAGAACAGTTGCCAATTTCGACTATTGCCAAAAAACTTAATTTAACAGACAAAACTCTTCACGATTGGAAAAATCGAAATAACTGGGACGACAAAAGAAAAGATTTTTTGCAAAGCCAATTTACTTGTTCTGCAGCAATTCAAGAGTTGGTTATTCACCTTTTAAAAGATGCTAATGCAAAAATAAAAAGAGGAGAAATGCCAGAGGCTGCAACATTAAATTTTATCGGAAAAATGGCGGAAAAATTACCGAAACTAAAAACATTTGAAGACACTATACTTAACGAAAAAATGACAAATTGCGAGGGTGAAAATTCAATCGACCAATCGCAAAAAATTGCAGAACTTATCGACAAAAAACTTATGGGACTTGATTAATGGCTGAAAAAGTTGTTGAAACAAAAGAAGAAATGCAAGATTTCTGGTTAAAGTACCAGAAAGAATGGCTTGCGGATAAAAGTCAAATCAAGTTTGCTGAAAAGGGCAGACGTGAGGGTTTTACGTATGTTCAAAGTTACGAAGATGTCCGAGATTGTGTTACTAATGCTTATTACCGCAAAGGAAGACCATTAAAGGTATGGTTTACATCTGCAGATATTACTGCCGCAAAAGAATATATAGACTACTGCAAAGAATGGGCAAGTTTCTTTAATAGTGTAGCAAAAGACTTAGGCGAAGTTTTGATTGATGAAGAAAAAGACGTTAAAGCCTTATGTTTAGAATTCCAAAATGGTACTAAAATCTTTGCGTTATCATCAAATCCTGCTCAGTTCCGCTCTAAAGGTGGTAAAGTTGTAATCGATGAATTCGCTTTCCATAAAGACCAAAAAGCATTATGGAAAGCAGCATTTGCTTCTGCGAAAATGTGGGGTTATCCTATCCGTGTAATTTCTACACATCAGGGAAAACAAACATATTTTTATAAAACAATTGAAAAAATTAAAAAAGGCTTATTAAACTATTCTCTACACACAGTAACTATTTTTAGGGCGGTAGCAGACGGATTAGCAGATAAAATTAAGGGCAGAAAATTAACTGCAGGCGAACGACAAGAATTTTTAGAAGAAATGCGAAAAGATGCAGGAGATGAAATTACTTGGCGAGAAGAATTTTGTTGCGAACCAGTTGACGAATCAACAGCCTTTTTGAGTTACGAATTAATTAATGGGTGCAAACAATCTGACGTAGAAAAGATGTTTGAAGAGTTACCAAATTTAGGTGATTTGTACTTAGGATACGATATTGCAAGAAAAGGGCATAAATCCGTTATATTTATTTTAGAAAAAATAAATGTTCTAAAATTTTTACGTTACAAAATTATCCTTAAAAATGTTAAATACAGAGAGCAAAAAGAGATTTTATATAGTTTTCTAAGACTTAAAAATTTGCGACGTGCGTGCATTGATGCTACAGGCATCGGAAATAATTTAGCGGAAGATGCACAAATTGACTTTGGAAAATCTAAAGTTGAAATGGTTATGTTTACAAATTCTTCTAAAGAAGAAATGGCAACAATGCTTTATATTGCAATGGAAGACCGCAATTTCAGAATTGACGATAAAATCGAACAAGAAGTAATTGAAGATTTTCACAGCGTAAAGAAAATTACTACAAAAGCAGGTAATACTAGACTTGATGCTGATGTTTCAGAAAATGGACACGCAGACTGTTTTTGGAGTGCTGCTCTTGCAAATTGTGCGGCAAGTTCTGGAAAAGATTTTGAAACTCCGCAAATACGTACTGAAAAAATCAGCCGTAGAAAGGGTTTTGGCAGTTCTTCAAAAATAAGGCTGTTAACAGGCTCATTATCGTATTCAAAGTTCTAAAGGATAAATTAATCGAGGGCGACCTATTTAAACGTAAGAAACGTTTATTAAACGGTTTTTAAATGGGGTTTCAATTGACCTAAACAAAAAAATAAAAAGGAGAAAATAAATGTTTGAAAAATTAATGATAAAATTTTTTAAAAAAGATAATAACATTTTTGAAGAAATTGCAAAAG